>JAJXYU010000232.1 GCA_021780395.1 Pseudomonadota bacterium | reverse complement strand
CGACAGCAACGTCGCGGGCAGCGCGCAGACCAGCAGCACGACGGCGAGGAGCCCCGTCGCGCGCCAGCCGAGGAAGCCGGTCGTGCCGAGCAGGAACACCTGCAGCATGCGCCACAGCTGCGGCCTCGCGAGCAGCAACAGCGACGTGATCGCGGTCAGCACGAAGCCGACCACGATCCCCGACAGCAGCAGGCTCGACGTCTGCACCACGCCGCGGGCGAGCGCGAGCGTGAGCACGATCGCGACCGCGGCGCCGACGACCGCGGCGCCGGTGAGGCCGAGCTGGGTCGCCCACGCGAGCGCGCCGATCGACGCGCCGCTCGCGAGCAGCGCGACGGTGACGCCGAGCGCGGCGCCCGAGGCGGTCCCGAGCAGGTACGGCTCGGCGAGCGGATTGCGGAACACGCCCTGCGCGATCGCCCCGGCCAGCCCGAGCAGTGCGCCGACGCACCAGGCGCCGATCGTGCGCGGCAGACGGATCTGCCACAGCACCAGCGCGGTCTGCGAGTTCGGCGCGAGCAGCCAGTGGATCGACGTCGCCACGCTCGTGGTGCCGATCAGCAGCCCACCGAGGGTGAGCAGCAGCGTGACCGCGAGGCACACGCCGAACCACCGCACGATCGGCGGTCGGTCCGCCTCGTCATCCTCGGCGATCGCCGCGACGAAGATCGGGCGTGCAGCGTTCACCGCGCGTACCTCGCGAAGCAGCTGGCGAGCGCGCGCAGGCCGTCGATGACCCGCGGGCCGGGACGCACGATCGTGTCCCGCACGGCCGCCGGGAACACGCACAGGTGCCGCTCGCGCACGGCCCGGATGCCGGCCCACCCGGGCCGACTGGCGAGCCGGCGTGCGTCGATGCGCGAGACGACGATGATGTCCGGATTCGCGCGCACGACGAACTCCGGGTTCAACAGCGGAAACAGGCCGAGATTCGCCGGCACGATGTTGCGCACCCCGAGCCGCGTCAGCAATGCACCGATGTACGAATCCGGCCCCGCGGCATAGGGTGCCGGATCGACCTCGAAGTACACCGACGGCGATGCGCCGTGCCGTGCCGCGATCGCCGCGGCGCTCACCCGCCGCACCTGTGCCCTGAGTTGGGCGATCAGCGCGGCGGCCCGGCGCGGCCGCCCGAGCAACGCGCCGATGAGCCGGATCGACCGCGCGATGTCCTCATATCGATCGGTCTCGATCGCGAATGCGGGGATCCCGAGTTCGCCGAGACGGTTGGCGGCCCGCTGCGAATTGCTGAGCAACACGAGATCCGGGTGCAGCGCGACGATGCGCTCGATGCTGACCTGGTCGAGGTCGCCGACCCGCGGCAGGCCGCGGATCGCCGGCGGCCAGTCGTCGAACCGGCCGACCGCGACCAGCCGGTCACAGGCCCCGAGCGCACAGACCGTCTCGGTCAGCGACGGCAGCAGCGAGACGATGCGTTGCGGCGGTGCCGGCACGTCGACCCTGCGGCCGAGGTCGTCGCGCAGCACGACCGCGCCCGCGAGGCGCACGAGTGCGAAGCAGCAACAGGCCGCGATCATCAGGGGAAGTCGGGGGCGCGCGCCGGCGCCGCGAATGCCGATCATCGTCAAAGCACCTCTGCGCGCACCCGCCGTGCGCGACGCAAGCCGTGTCGATGCGACTCAGGTCGGTATACGGGCTCGCGAGGGGAATCTGTCGATTCCGGCCGGGTCGCCTTCCCACGCTCGCGCGCAGTGGCTTTTGGAAGACCTGGCTTGGCTCGCCGACCGTTGCGGGGGCAGCGCCGGACTGGCCCCGAGGGCGGGCTTCACCGGCTTCCCGTTTCACCCGCCGGCTGAAGAGGGCCGACGGACTCCTGGACGCCAGGGCAGTCTGCCCCGGAACGGCCTGCGGGTCAACGCGCGCACCGTCGGTGCGCGGAAGGCGGTCAGCTGATTCCGACGGAGCCTAGCGGCAGCGTGCCGAGCAGTTCGGCCGCCCCGTTCCACAGCACCTGGATGCCGATGCAGAACAGCAGGAACGCCGACAGCCGCACGATGATCGTCGTGCCGGTCGCCCCGATCGCCTCGGCGATGCGGGCCGAATACCGATAGGCGACGTAGATCAGGAGCGTGAGCAGCGCGACCGCGATCAGCGTTTCGATGAAGAACTCGAGCAGCGGCGGGTGCAGCCCGCTCGGCCGGCTCGCGCCGAGCGAGATCGCGACCGAGATCGTTCCCGGACCGGTCGTGAGCGGCATCGTGAGCGGGTAGAACGCGAGACGGCTCGCCGGGATGTCGATCGAGCGCGGGGACGGTGTCTCGCTGCGCCGCTGCTCGGTCGCGTCCGGCTCGGTGAGCATGCGCCACCCCGACATCGCGATCACGATACCCCCGGCGACCCGCAGCACCGGGATCGAGATGCCGAAGAAACCGAGCACGTACGCGCCGATGTACAGGGACGCGCTGACGATCGAGAACGCGTAGATCGCGACCCATCGCGACACCGCCGAGCGCTCGCGTGAACCGAGTCCGATGGTCGCGCCGTAGAAGATGAACGCGCCGGACAGCGGGTTCACGATCGAGAACAGCGCGGTGAACGCGAGCAGGAACGTCTTCATCCGACTTTCACCACCACGCGGCCCCGCACCTGCCCGGCGAGGATCTCGCCCGCGAGCCGCGGCACGTCGGCGAGCGTCGCCTCGGTCGTGATCGCCGCCAGCGTGGCGCGCGGCAGATCCGTCGCCAGGCGGTTCCAGGCGGCGATCCGCCGTTCGCGCGGACACATCACCGAGTCGATGCCGAGCAGGCTCACGCCGCGCAACAGGAACGGCACGACCGAGTGATGCAGTTCGCTTCCCCCCGCGAGCCCGACCGCCGCGACCGAACCGTGGTACTTCGTCTGGGCGAGCACGCGCGCGAGCGTGTTGCCGCCGACCGAGTCGATGCACGCCGCCCAGCGCTCGCTCTCGAGCGGCCGTTTCGCCGGGTCGGCGAACGGCGACCGATCGATGACGGCCGCCGCACCGAGGCCTTTCAAGTAGTCGCCCGCCTCCGGCCGACCCGTCGACGCGATCACCCGATAACCACGCGCGGCGAGCAGCGCGGTCGCGACCGAGCCGACGCCGCCCGCCGCGCCGGTGACCAGCACCTCGCCGGCGCCCGGATCGAGCCCATGCGCCTCCAGGGTCATCAACGCGAGCATCGCGGTGAAGCCGGCGGTGCCGATCGCCATCGCCTCGCGGGCGGACAGTCCGTCCGGCAGCGGCACCAGCCAGTCGCCACGCACCCGCGCCTTTTGCGCCAGCCCGCCCCACTGCACTTCGCCCACCCGCCAGCCGGTCAGGACGACGCGGTCGCCGACCGCGTACGCCGGATTCTCGCTCGCGGTCACCGTGCCCGCGAAGTCGATGCCCGGCACATGCGGATATTTCTTCACGAGCCCGCCGCGGCCGCTGATGACGAGTCCGTCCTTGTAATTGACGGTCGAGTACTCGACCGCGACCGTGACGTCACCGGGCGGCAGGCGCGCCTCGTCGAGTTCACGAATTTCCGCCGCGACCGATCCGCTCGCGTCGTCCAGCAACAAGGCCTCGAACATGGCTGCCTCCGATTGGTGCGATCGCCGCCATTATCGCCGATTGGCCCGGCCAACCGGCGCTCCGCAAGCGCTCAGGCGCGGCGGACCCGCCCTCCCGGCGTCAGGGCTCGATGCCGAGCTGCGTCAGGTATTCGTCGTACGTGCCCCGGAAGTCGACGAGCGCCCCACCCGGCTTCAGCTCGAGGATGCGCGTCGCGAGCGCGCCGACGAACTCCCGGTCGTGGGAGACGAACACCAGCGTGCCGGCATAGTGCTCGAGCGCGATCTGCAGCGACTCGATCGTCTCCATGTCCATGTGGTTCGTCGGCTCGTCCAGCAGCAGCACGTTCGGCTTGGTGAGCATCAGCTTGCCGTAGATCATGCGGCCCTTCTCGCCGCCGGAGAGCACGCCCACCGACTTCTTGGTCTCCTCCCCGGAGAACAGCAGCCGCCCGAGCGTCGCGCGCACGAGCTGGTCGTCATCCGCCTTGCCGGTCCACAGCGACATCCATTCGAACAGGTCGCGCTTGACCTCGAATTCGGCCTGCGGATCCTGCGGCATGTAGCCGGGCTGCGCGTTCTCGACCCACTCGATTCGGCCCGTGGTCGGCCGCAGCTCGCCGGCCAGGCAACGCATCAGCGTCGTCTTGCCGGCGCCGTTCGGGCCGATGATCGCGACCCGCTCGCCGGCCTCGATGTTGAATTTCAGGTGCTCGAGCACCGCGGCTTCGGTGCCCGGATACCGGAAGCACAGATCGTCGACGCCGACGGCGGAACGATAGAGCTTCTTCGCCTGCTCGAAGCGGATGTAGGGGTTCTGGCGGGACGACGGCCGGATCTCCTCGACCTTGATCTTCTCGAGCTGCCGCTTGCGCGAGGTGGCCTGCCGCGCCTTCGAGGCGTTCGCGGAGAACCGCCGCACGAACTCCTGCAGGTCGGCGATCTTCTCGCGCGCCTTCGCATTGGACGCCTCGACGCGCTCGCGCGCCTGCAGCGACGCGAGCATGAAGTCGTCGTAGTTGCCCGGATAGATCTTGAGCCGCTGGAAGTCCAGGTCGGCGACGTGGGTGCAGACCTGGTTGAGGAAGTGCCGGTCGTGACTGATGATGATCATCGTCGCGTCATAGTCGTTCAGGGTGCGCTCGAGCCAGCGGATCGAGTGGATGTCGAGGTTGTTGGTCGGCTCGTCGAGCAGCAGCACGTCGGGGCGCGAGAACAGGGCCTGGGCGAGCAGCACGCGCACCTTGAGCCCCGGCGGCACCTCGCGCATCGGACCCGTGTGCTTGGCCGCCTCGATGCCAGCGGCAATCAGCAGACTCGCCGCGCGCGCCTCTGCGTCGTATCCGCCGAACTCCGCGAACGTGCTCTCGAGATCGGCGGCCCGCAGGTAGTCGGCATCGGTGGATTGCGGGTCCGCGTAGATGCGGTCGCGCTCGCGCATCGCCCCCCACATCTCCTCGTGGCCCTGCATCACGACGTCGATCACCCGCTCGTCTTCATACGCGAACTGGTTCTGCTTGAGCTTGCCGAGGCGCAGGCCGGCCTGCAGCATCACCTCGCCCGCGCTCGGTTCCAGGTCGCCGCCGAGGATCTTCAGCAGCGTCGACTTGCCGCAGCCGTTCGCGCCGATCAGTCCATAGCGGTTGCCGTCGGTGAACTTGACGCTGACCTGCTCGAACAGGGGCTTCGCGCCGAATTGGATCGTCAGATTGGCGGTGGCGAGCATCGTGGTGTCCGTGGAGGCCGGGCGCGCACTCGGCGCCGGGCAGAAAACGGGGCGCGCATTGTACCCGAGCGCAGGCGCTGGATTTGGGGTAATTTTCGCGCAACCGGCCCTGCTGCCCCGAGAACTCCGAGGACCATGCTCGCCAAATCGCTCCTGTGGTCGTGGATCGCGCTGCTCGGCGCGGCGCCGTGCGTCGCCGCCGCGCCGCGGCCCGCGGCACCACCCGGCGCCGTCACGGCGGTGACGACACTCGTGATCGACCCTCGGGCGGCGGCGCATCCGTTCCCGCATTTCTGGGAGCGGATGTTCGGATCGGGCCGCGCGATCCTCGCGCTGCGCGATCGTTACCGACGCGACCTGCGGATGACCCGACGGGTGACCGGGATGCGCTACGTGCGCTTCCACGGGATCCTCGACGACGACGTCGGCGTCTACCGCGTCGACGCGCACGGCCACCCGCATTACAACTTCTCGTACGTCGATCAGATCTACGACGGCTTGCTCGCGGCCGGCGTCAAGCCGTTCGTGGAACTCAGCTTCATGCCGAAGGCGCTCGCCGCCCGGCCGCTGCTGCACCCGTTCTGGTACCGGCCGAACGTCTCGCCGCCGAAGAGCTACGCGCGCTGGGACGCGTTGATCCGCGCGTTCGCCCGTCATCTGGTGCAGCGCTACGGGATCGACGAGGTCGCGAGCTGGTACTTCGAGGTCTGGAACGAGCCGAACCTCGACTTCTGGCGAGGCCGGCCCAAACAGGCGACCTATTTCAAGCTCTACGACCATACCGCCCGTGCGCTCGCGGCGGTGAGTCCGCGGCTGCGGGTCGGCGGACCGGCGACCGCCCAGGCGGCGTGGGTCGGCGCGTTCATCGCGCATGCGGTCGCGCACCACGTGCCGCTGGATTTCATTTCCAGCCACGTCTACGGCAACGACAGCGCGCCGAACGTGTTCGGCACCCACCAGCACATCCCCCGCGATCGGATGGTGTGCCGCGCGATCCGCAAGGTCCACCGGCAGATCCTCGCGTCCGCGCGCCCGGGGCTCCCGCTGATCTGGAGCGAGTTCAACGCGGCCTACGACAACGATCCGGCGGTCACCGACTCGGCGTACATGGGCCCGTGGCTCGCGACCACGGTCAGCCGCTGCGACGGCCTGACGAAGATGATGTCGTACTGGACGTTCTCGGACGTGTTCGAGGAACAGGGCGTGATCCGCAAGCCCTCGTACGGCGGCTTCGGCCTGATCGCGGAGCGGGGCATTCCGAAGCCCTCGTTCAACGCGTTCCGCCTGCTGCACAGGCTCGGTCATGTCCGCCTCGCGCTCGCGTCGCATGCCGCGATTGCGACGCGGCGCCGCGACGGCACGCTGGTGGTCGCGCTGTGGAACTACGCGCCGCCCGGCCGTCCGGGCCCCGCGCGCGCCTTCCGCCTGCGCTTCCCCGGCGCCGGCCACGCGGTCGCGACGGTCACGCAGATCGATTCGCTGCACGGCGACTGGCTCGGCGCGTACCGGCGCATGGGCTCACCGCGGTACCCGACGCCGGCCCAGATCATCGCCCTGCGGCGGGCGGGGCGGTTGCCGTCGCCGGTGTCGATCCCGTTGCATGACGACACGGTGACGCTGACGCTGCCCGCCTACGGCCTCGCGCTCATCGAGGTCGCACGGGCCCGTCCCGGCGCGACCGGGCCGGGCGTATGATCGGATCGGCCGGGCCGGGCGGGACCAGAATGATATTCAGGCAACTGTTCGATCCGACGTCGTCGACCTATACCTACCTGATCGGCGATCGCGCGACGCGTCAGGCGGTGATCGTGGACAGCGTGCTCGAGCACTGGCAACGCGATGCCGCGCTGGTGCGCGAGCTCGGGCTCACGCCCGTCACGATCCTCGAGACCCATGTGCACGCCGACCACGTGACTGGGGCGTGGTGGTTGCGGCGCGAATTCGGCTGTCCGATCGCGCTCGCAGCCGCAAGCGGTGCGGCGGACGTCGACCGGCCCCTCGCCGACACGGATCGGATCCCGTTCGGACATCGACATCTGAGCGTCCGCGCGACACCCGGGCACACACCGGGCTGCCTGACCTACGTGCTGGACGGAGAGAGCGCGGCATTCACCGGCGATTGCCTGCTGATCCGCGGCACCGGCCGCACCGATTTCCAGCGCGGCGACGCCGCCGCGATGTTCCGCTCGATCCGCGACCGCATCCTCACGCTGCCGCAGGACTGCCTGCTGTACCCGGCGCACGATTATCGCGGCCTCACGGTCAGCAGCGTCGCCGAGGAGCGCCGGTTCAATCCCCGGGTCGCGGACGGCGTCGCGGAGCGCGATTTCCTCGGCTACCTGCGCAACCTGAACCTGCCGCATCCGAAGCTGCTCGAGCGGGCGGTCCCGGCCAACCTGCGCCTCGGTGCGCCCGACTCCGGCGTCGACGCGGGCGATCGCCCGGACTGGGCGCCGCTGCGATTCACGGTCGCCGGCGTCTGGGAGATCGATCCGGCGACCCTCGCCGAATGCGCCGACGGGGTGCTGATCCTCGACGTGCGCTCGGCCGAGGAATTTCAGGGCCCGGCCGGGCACATCCCCGGGGCGCGCTGGATTCCGCTCGATCAGCTCACCGCCCGCGCCGGCGAGTTGCCGCGCGACCGCCCGATCGTGACGGTCTGTCACAGCGGCTCGCGGTCCGCGCAGGCGGCCGTGTTGCTGCAGAAGGCGGACTTCCCGCGGATCGCAAACCTCGCCGGCGGCATGCTGCGCTGGACCGCCGAACATCACCGGATCACCCACCCATGAACCTGACCGAATCGCTCCTGCACGCACTGAAGGCACACGGCGCCCGCTTGATCTTCGGGATCCCCGGCGACTTCGCGCTGCCGTATTTCCGGATCATCGAATCCTCGGAGATCCTGCCGCTGTACACCTTGTCGCACGAACCCGGCGTCGGATTCGCGGCCGACGCCGCGGCGCGGATCGGCTGCGCACCCGCGGTCGCCGCGGTGACCTACGGCGCGGGCGCGTTGAACATGATCAATTCGGTCGCGGCCGCGTACGCGGAGAAGGTGCCCCTCGTGGTCCTGTCGGGCGCGCCGGGCAAGGACGAAGCGCGCTCGGGACTGCTGCTGCACCATCAGGCGAAGCGGATCGACTCGCAGTTCGAGATCTTCAAG
>JAJXYU010000010.1 GCA_021780395.1 Pseudomonadota bacterium | reverse complement strand
GAGGCTCGCGGCGCCCGGCACGGGCGCGCCGCCGACTGCGGCGACGAGGTCGGGAATCTGCGCGAGGTTCGCAACGATCACGATGCGCCCGCCGCGATGGGCGCCGAGCGCCCCGGCAATCACGGCCCCCGGGTCGCGACCGGCGCCGTCGACTGCCAGGCCGAGCCGCGCGGCGAGCGCCGCCGCCGCGACGCGCGCCCCCGCGCCATCGGCCGCGTAGATCGCATCGATCCGGTCCGGGCCCGTTCCGCGCGCGAATGGCAGGGGTCCCGGCACCACGCCGGCGACGCTCGGCACGAGCACCAGGATCGTCGAATCGGCCTCGTTCCATAGCCAGGTCGACACGCCGACGACCAGCATGGCGGAGAGCGCCGCGAGCCACAGCGGCGCGCCGATCATGCGGCGGCGCAAGCTGAAGTAGGCCTTTTTCATGGCACCATCATAACAATGCGCGCCCTGCTCCGACCGTCGCTGCACATCGTGATCCTGGCCGCCGGGTTCTCGCGGCGCCTCGGCCAGCCGAAGGCACTCGCGCGGGTGCGCGGGGTCGGCTTGCTGCGACGAACCGCGACGCTGGTCGCGCCGTTCGGCGACGCGCCCGCGATCGTCGTCGCGCCGCCGCGCGCGGCGCGCTTCGTCACCGCATTACGGGGTCTGCGAACCGAGATCCGCGCGAACCCGCGCCGCGAGCAGGGCTTGTCGAGCTCGGTGCGCGCCGGGCTCGCCGTCGCGCGCGCGCGCGGCGCGTCCGCGGTGCTGTTCATTCCGGTCGACCTCGCGGCGCTGCGCGCGAGGGACCTCGAGCGCCTGATCACCGCCTGGCGCGCCGCCCCGCGCCGGCTGGTCGCACACCGCATCGGCGTGGGCGCCGGCGTGCCGCTGATCCTGCCGCGCCACCTGTTCGCGTCCGCCGCGTCCGTCCGCGGCGACTCGGGGCTCAAGGACCTGGCGCGGGCGGTCGCGCCGGAGAGCCGGCGCCTCGTCGCGATGCGCTCGGCCGTGAGCGACGTCGACGACGCCGCCGGTCTGGGCGCCGCGCGCCGCTGCCGGCGCGCGACCGATCAACCGCGGCGGAAATAGGCAGCGAAGGCTTGGAGCGCGGCGGCGACGTCCGCGCGCGTGACCTGCAGGTGGGTCGCGAGGCGCGTGCGCTCGGCTATGGTCGCGAGCACCCCGGCGCGCGCGAGCGCCTCGCGCAGCGGCACCACGTCGGCGCGCGGGATCGACACGTACAGGATATTCGTCTGCGGCGGCGGCGCGTCGAGACCGAGCCCGCGCAGACCTTCGGCCAGATCGGCGGCGTTGTCGTGATCCTCCGCGAGCCGCTTGACGTGGTGTTCGAGCGCGTGGATCCCGGCGGCCGCGAGCACGCCGGCCTGGCGCATGCCGCCACCGAGCGCCTTGCGCCAGCGCCGCGCCGTGTCGATGAACGGCGCGCTCCCCAGCAGCAGGGTGCCGACCGGCGCGCCGAGGCCCTTCGACAGGCACAGCGACACCGAATCGAACCCCGCGACCGCCGCGGTCTCGGACACGCCGAGCTTCACGATCGCATTATAGAGCCGTGCGCCGTCGAGATGGGTCGCGAGTCCGCGCGCGTGCGCGAACGCGGTCGCCTCGCCGAGGTAGTCGAGCGGCAGCACCCGTCCGCCGATGGTGTTCTCGAGCGCGAGCAGCCGGGTGCGCGCGAAGTGCACGTCCACGGGTTTGATCGCCGCGGCGATCCGCGCGAGATCGATCGTGCCGTCCGGCTCGTTCTCCAGCGGTTGCGGCTGGATGCTGCCGAGCACCGCGGCGCCACCCTGCTCATAACGGTAGGTGTGCGCCTCCTGGCCGACCAGGTACTCGTCGCCGCGGCCGCAGTGCGCCATCAGCGCCGCGAGGTTGCTCTGCGTCCCGGTCGGGAACAGGAGCGCCCGCTCATACCCGAAGCGCTCGGCCGCGAGTGCCTGCAGCCGGTTCACGGTCGGATCGTCGCCGTACACGTCGTCGCCGACCTCGGCCACGGCCATCGCGCGGCGCATCGCCTCGGTCGGCCGGGTCACGGTGTCGCTGCGCAGATCGATCGGAGGGTGTGTCATCGTCGGACGCCGCCGTGCGGGGAGGTGCTGATTTGATTAGACTAACAAAACCCACACGGCATGACGCGGGCACCCCACGTGAACGAACTGCACCGAACGGACGATCCTGCCGACACCCTGAGTGGTTTCGGCAACGAATTCGCGGTCGAGGCCCTGCCGGGCGCGCTGCCGCGAGGACGCAACTCGCCGCAGCGCTGCGCGTACGGCCTGTACGCCGAACAGGTCACCGCGAGCGCATTCACCGCGCCCCGCCATGCGAACCGCCGTTCCTGGCTCTACCGGATCCGGCCCTCGGCGATGCATGGCGAGTTCACCGCGCTCGCGCACGCCGGCCTCGCCGATCCGTCCGCGTTCCCGCCGTCGGCGCCGAACCGGCTGCGCTGGGATCCGCTCGCACTGCCGTCGGCACCGACCGACTTCCTCGACGGGCTCGTCACGGTCGCGGGGACCGGTTCCGCGGAAGCGCAGACCGGTAGCGCGATCCATCTCTACGCGGCGAACCGGTCGATGCAGGGGCGCTACTTCTACAACGCCGACGGCGAATGGCTGATCGTGCCGGAGCGCGGCACGATCGTGCTGGCAACGGAGTTCGGCCGCCTGACCGTCGAGCCCTGCGAGATCGCGGTGATC
Source organism: Pseudomonadota bacterium (assembly GCA_021780395.1). The sequence goes on along the minus strand of JAJXYU010000010.1, from coordinate 5,728 downwards.
CCGCGCGGCGTGCGCTATCGCGTGGAACTGCGCGGCGAGCACGCGCGCGGCTACGTCTGCGAGAACTTCGGCGCATCGCTGAAGCTCCCCGATCTCGGCCCGATCGGCGCGAACGGGCTCGCGAATCCGCGTGACTTCCTCGCGCCGCGACCGCGCTACGAGGACCTCGAGGGTCGTTTCGAGCTGGTCGCGAAGTTCCTCGGGCGCCTGTGGAGCGCGCCGATCGATCACTCGCCCCTCGACGTCGTCGCGTGGCACGGCAACCACGTGCCGTATAAATACGACCTGCGGCGCTTCAACGTGATCGGCTCGATCTCCTACGATCACCCGGATCCGTCGATCTTCCTCGTGCTGCACTCGCCGAGCGACACGCCCGGCACGAGCAACCTCGACTTCGTCGTGTTCGCGCCGCGCTGGCTGGTGGGACTCGACACGTTCCGCCCGCCCTGGTTCCATCGCAACGTCGCGAGCGAGTACATGGGCCTGATCCACGGCGTCTACGACGCGAAAGCCACGGGCTTCGCGCCGGGCGGCGGGTCTCTGCACAACTGCATGAGCGGCCACGGCCCGGACGCGGCGACGTTCGCGAAGGCCTCCTCGATCGACACCCGCGTCCCGCAGCGGCTGGAGGACACGATGGCGTTCATGTTCGAGAGCCGCACCGTGTTCAAACCCTCCCCCGCAGCGCTGACCGGCCGGCCCGCCCTGCAGGCGGACTACGGCGCCTGCTGGGCCGGGCTCGGGAAGCACTTCGATCCGGAGCGGCCATGACCGGCCGGCGGGCGCGATGAACGCGCGCGACCGCCGCAACCGGACCCACGATCCGGCCGCGCGCAGCTGGGTCGCATCCGCGAACGGCCACCGCGACTTCCCCGTACAGAATCTACCGTTCGCGTCGTTCCGGCGACGCGGTCACGGCGAGTCCTGGCGTGGCGGCGTCGCGATCGGCGAGGAGATCCTCGATCTCGCCGCGCTCGCGCGCTCGGTGCCGTTCGACGGCGCGGCGGCGCGAGCGCTCGAAGCGGCGGCGCAGCCGACGATGAACGCGCTGATGGCGCTCGGGCCGGCACACTGGAGCGCGCTGCGCGCGGCGCTGTTCGAGGCGCTGGCGGAGGGATCGGCGCAGCAGGCGACGCTGATCGACTGCCTGGTCCCGCAAGGCGAGGCGGAGTTCGCGCTGCCCGCGGCGATCGGCGACTACACCGACTTCTACGCCTCGATCCACCACGCGACCGCGGTCGGACGCCTGTTCCGGCCGACGAATCCCCTGACCCCGAACTACCGCTGGCTGCCGATCGGATATCACGGTCGCGCGTCCTCGGTGCAGGTGTCGGGCACGGCGTTCCGCCGGCCGCTCGGCCAGCGCCTGCCGGCGGGACATGAGACGCCGGAGTTCGGACCGAGCACGCGCCTGGACTTCGAGCTCGAAGTCGGGATCTTCGTCGGCACCGGCAATGCGCCGGGCGAACCGATTCCGATCGGCGAGGCCGAGCAGCAGGTGTTCGGGTTGTGCCTGCTGAACGACTGGTCCGCGCGCGACGTGCAGGCCTTCGAATATCAGCCGCTCGGGCCGTTCCTCGCGAAGAATTTCGCGACCACGATCTCGCCGTGGATCGTCACGCTGGAGGCGCTCGCGCCGTTCCGAACGCCGTGGGCCCGCCCGGCGACGGATCCGCCGCCGCTCGCCTATCTCGACGATCCGGCGATACGCACGGGCGGCGGCTTCGATCTATCGCTCGAGGTATGGCTCGAGACCGCGGCGATGCGCGCGCGCGCGCTGCCGGCGGCGCGCCTCACGCGGACGAACTTCCGCCACTCCTACTGGACGGTCGCGCAGATGGTCGCGCACCACACGGTCGGCGGCTGCGACCTGCGGCCGGGCGACCTGCTCGGCAGCGGCACGCAGTCCGGCCCTGGCGCCGACGAAGCGGGCTCGCTGCTCGAGCTCACCGCGGGCGGGCACGAGCCGCTCGAGCTGCCGTCCGGCGAGACCCGCCGATTCCTCGAAGACGGCGACCGGGTGATCCTCGAAGGCCGCTGCGAGCGCTCGGGCGCCGCAACGATCGGCTTCGGCCGCTGCGCCGCCGAAGTCCTGCCGGCGCGCACGCCGGATCCGGAGGAACGATGCTGAACTTGTACACGTATTTCCGCAGCTCCGCCGCGTTTCGCGTGCGGATCGCACTCGAGTGGAAGGGCCTGGCGTTTCACTCGATCCCGGTGCACCTGTTGCGCGAGGGCGGCGGCCAGCACGCCCCCGAATACGTCGCCCGCAATCCGCAGCGACTGATACCGGCCCTCGACGTCGATGGCCGCATGCTGACGCAGTCGCTCGGGATCCTCGAGTACCTCGAGGAGACCCATCCGCAACCGCCGCTGCTGCCGCCGGATGCGATCGGGCGGGCGCGGGTGCGGGCGCTGTGTGCCGCGGTGGCGTGCGACATTCATCCGCTCAACAACCTGCGGGTGCTGCGGTATTTGAGCTCGACGCTCGGGATCGACGAGCCGCGACGCGACGCCTGGTACCGGCACTGGATCGAGATCGGCTTCGAGGCGATCGAGCGGCTCCTGCAGCGCGACCGCCCGCCGGGCCCGTACTGCCACGGCGAGACGCCGACGCTCGCCGACTGCTGCCTGATCCCGCAGGTGTTCAACGCGAACCGCTACCGCATTCCGCTCGATCCTTACCCGACGATCCGCGCGATCCACGACGCGTGCCTGCGCCTCGAGGCGTTCCAGCGCGCCGCCCCGCAGGCGCAGCCGGACGCGGAATGAAGGATCGCGGCGGAGCGTCCCGGCGAGCGCTCCCCGCGGCCGCCCAGCTGGCGCCACTCGCGATGCTGGCGCTGCTCGCCGTCACCGCGCAGGCCTCGGATCTCGGCGAGGTGCACGGCGTCGTGCACGATCCGGAGCATCTGCCGGTCGCTCACGCGACGGTCGAGCTCGACGCGGCCGGGTCCGCCTGGTCGCAAACGACGCGCACCAGCGCGCACGGCGAGTTCGCATTCCCCGGGATACCGCTCGGCCGCTACGTGCTCACGGTCCACGACCGCGGATTCGAGACCGCATCGTTGCCGCTCACGGTGCTGCCCGGCGCGGCCCCCGCGACGCACGTGCAGCTCACCGCGGGGAGCGCCTTGCGGACGGTCCGGGTACGCGCCGCGGCCCCACCGCCCGACGCGGACTCCTTCACGACGAGCACGCTCGTCGACCGGACGATGATCCGCTCGACCCCCGGTGCCGACCGCAGCAACAGCCTCGCGATGATCACCGACTACGTCCCGGGCGCGTACCTCGTGCACGATCAGCTGCACGTGCGCGGAGGCCACCAGGTGACCTGGGAGATCGACGGGGTCGAGATCCCGAACACCAACATCGCGAGCAACCTGGGTCCACAGATCGACCCGGGCGACGTCGACTATCTGCAGATCCAGCGCGGCGGCTACGGCGCCGCCGAGGGCGACCGCACCTACGGCGTGTTCAACGTGGTGCCGCGCACCGGATTCGAGCGCAGCTCGCAGGCGGATCTCACGCTGAGCGGCGGCAACTTCGGCCAGACCGACGACTCGCTCAGCATCGGCAGCCACACCGACCGATTCGCGTACTACGCGAGCCTGCGCGGCAACCGGAGCGATCTCGGACTGATGACCCCCACCGCGCAGGTCCTGCACGACGCCGAAGACGGGGTCGGCGCCTTCGCGACGCTGATCGACAACCTGAGCGCGAACGACCAGCTGCGCCTCGTCGTCTCGGCGCGGCGCGACGACTACCAGATCCCGAACCTGCCGGGTCAGGTCGCGGGCGACGTGCAACGGGAAGCGGATACGTTCGCGATCCTCTCCTGGGTGCGCCGCCTGAATCGCCACGCGGTGCTCGCGACCTCGCTGTTCGAGCACGTGAACCGCGCCGATTACGACGGCGCGCCGTGGGATGCGCCGATCAGCACGACCGAGCGGCGCTCCTCGACCTATCTCGGCGGCGAGGCGAGTCTGCACTGGGATGCCGGCCGCAACGCCGTCGAGGCGGGACTCTACGGCTTCACGCAGCGCGACGCGCAATCCTTCGACGTGCAATTCAACGCGACCGGCAGCCCGCCGATCGCGCAGGCGCTGCGCCCGAGCGGCGCGCTGCAGGCGGCCTGGCTCCAGGACACGGTCCGCGCGACCCATTGGCTCACCGTGTCGGCGGGGCTGCGCCAGACCCGCTTCACCGGTCCGACGACCGAGCACGCGATCGACCCCCGGCTCGGCGGCACGATCCGGCTCCCGTGGTTCGGCTGGGTGCTGCGCGGCTTCTGGGGCAAGTTCTACCAGGCGCCGCCGCTCGAGACCGTGTCGGGTCCGTTGCTCGCCTACGCGGAGAGCAGCGCGCTCGCATTCCTGCCCTTGCACGGCGAACGGGACGAGGAATACCAGGTCGGCCTCACCATCCCCTGGGCGGGATGGACGATCGACGCGGATCACTTTCGCACCGCTTCGCGCAACTTCTTCGACCACAACCCGATCGGCGCGTCGAACGTGTTCCTGCCGATCACGATCGCCGGCGCGTTGATCCGCGGCAACGAGCTCACCGTGCGATCGCCGCAACTCTGGCGCCGCGTCAGCGCGTACCTCACGTACTCGAACCAGACGGCGGACGGCTTCGGCGCGATCAGCGGCGGCCTCACCGACTTCTCCGCGCCGAACGGCGCCTATGCGCTCGACCACGATCAGCGCAACACGCTCGACACCGGGTTCCGAGCGACCCTGCCGTGGCGGGCTTTCCTGTCGACGAACCTGTACGTCGGTTCGGGATTCGCGAACGGCAGCGGCCCGCCGAGCCACCTGCCGGGTCATGCGACCCTCGACCTCGCCGTCGGCAAGCACTTCGGCGACCGCTGGACGGCGTCGCTCACGCTCGTCAATGCCACCGATCGGCACCTGCTGGTCGACAACAGCCAGACCTTCGGCGGCGTGCACTGGGACGCCCCGCGCGAGGTCTACGCGACGCTCCATTATCGATTTTCGTACTGACCAAGCGTGCGCCGATCGAGCGTGCGCGGGTGCGTCCCGCCGTTCACGAGATCCGGTCGAACGCCGGCGGCGGCGCCGCGTCGATCTCGCCGAGCCGGCGCAGGAGCGGCGTCATCGTCAGCCCCTGGACGATGATCGAGAACGCCACGACCGCGAACGCGACCGTGACGATCGCGTCGTGGTACGGCAAGGCCGGCGGCAGCTCGAGCGCGAGGGCGAGCGCGAGCGCGCCGCGCAGCCCGCCCCAGAACAGCACGTGCTGATGGCGCGGCTCGACCCGCAGCCGGCTGCGCGCGAACAGCGCGCACGGCGGGTAGATCGCGACCGCCCGTCCGAGCGTGACCAGCACGATCGCGGCGCCGACCGCCTTCCAGACGGTGCCGAAGTGCATCTGCGCCTCGCGGCTGCCGATCAGCAGGAACACCAGCGAGTTGATCACGAAGCCGAGGTAGCCCCAGAACGACTCGAGCGCCGCACGGTCGCTCTGCGACGCGCGGCGCGCGTGACGGTAGTTGCCGGTCACGAGACCGGCGGTCAGCGCGGCCAGCACGCCCGAGAAGCCCCAATGCTCGGCCAGCATGAACGAGCCGTACGCGGTCAGCGTCGAGAACGTGAACTCGACGAACAGATCCTCGGTGCGGCCGGCGAGCATCATCAGCGCGAAACCCGCGGCGAGCCCGCAGACGATGCCGCCGCCGACCGTGACGACGAGCGCGGTC
>JAJXYU010000182.1 GCA_021780395.1 Pseudomonadota bacterium | reverse complement strand
TCTCGCCACGGTCGCGCGCAGCCTGCAGTCTTCGGCATCCGCAGCGGCCGCGCGATTGCGGCTGCTGCTGCTCGGCGGCGTCCTCGCCGCGCTGGTGCTAGCCGCGATCGCCGCCTGGCTGCTCGTCTCGCGCGCCCGTCACGAGCGCGCCGCGCAGGAGGCGCGCGAGCGGACGCGCGACATCCTACGCACCGTGCGCGAGGGATTCTTCCTGCTCGACGCGGACCACCGGATCGGGTCGGTGTGGTCCGATGCGCTCGGCCGGATGTTCGGTCGCGAGGATTTCGCCGGCTTGGACTTCCGCAGCCTGCTCGCCGGTCTCGTGCCGGAGCCGACGATCGCGACCGCACTCCGGTATGTCGACCTGCTGTGGGGCGACCGGGCCAACGAGAACCTGATGAAGACGATCAATCCGTTGTCCCAGGTCGAAGCGAGGAACCCCGATCCACTGAGTCGCGAACCGCGGTACCTGCAGTTCGAGTTCCACCGGGTGACCGGATCGCATGGCGTAAAATACGTGTTGTGCTCCGTCGTCGACGTCACCTCGAACGTGGCGCTCGCGCGCGAACTCGAGGAATCGCAGGTCGACGCGAATGCGCAGCTCGATCTGCTGGTTGGGATGACCCGGATCGACCCGCTGCAGCTCGCGTCCTTCCTCGACACGGCCGACGCGGGTCTGAAGCTCGTCAACGCGATCTTGAAGGAGCCCGCGCGCAGCGACGCCGACTTCCGCCGCAAGCTCGGCGACCTGATGCGCGAGCTGCACGCGTTGAAAGGCGAGGCCGGTGCGCTCGAGCTGCAGGGGGTCGCCGACCGCCTGCACGCGCTCGAGGGCCGGGTCATCGGCTGCGAATCCCGCCGGACGCTCAGCGGCGACGACTTCCTGCCGATCGTCGCGAAGCTCGACGAGCTGGTCGCGTACCTGCGCGGGATCCGCGAGATCGCCGCGCGGCTCGCGCTCACCGAGGCGGCCGCTCCCGCGAGCCCGGCCGACGCGATCGTCCCGATCCTCGAAGCGGCTGCGGCCCGCCTCGCGGAGGAGCATCGAAAGACGTTGCGGGTCGAATGCAGCGGCTTCGACGCGATTCCGCGCCCGCTCGCGAAGGCGCTGAAGGACTGCCTCGTGCAGCTCGTGCGCAACGCCGCGGTGCACGGGATCGAGGATCCGGCGCTGCGCCGCGCTCGCTCGAAGAGCGACGTCGGGCTGGTGCGCGCCCGCTTCGTCCGGACGGCCTCGGGCTACGAGTTGACGGTCGAGGACGACGGCGCCGGCATCGCGCCGGACGCGGTCAAGGCCGCCGCGGTCCGCGCCGGACTGATCACCGAGGCCGAGGCGGCGGCGATGGACACGCGGGCGGCGATCGCGCTGATCTTCCGTGCCGGCTTCTCCACCGCGGGCGAGGTCACGCACGGCGCCGGACGGGGCGTCGGCATGGACGTGGTCGCCCGCGCGATCCATGCGCTCGGCGGGCGGATCGGGGTGGCGACCAGCCCCGGCAAGTACACCCGCTTCAAGATCCAACTGCCGGCGACCGGCGGCGACGCCGCGGCGGTTGCCTGAGCCGCGCGGCAGGGTCGATGAACGCCACGACCGACGCGACGCTGAAGCTCCTGATCGTCGACGATTCGAATCTCGTCCGGCGACGGGTCGAGCGCTCGCAACGCTTCGACCGGTTGCGTCTGGTCGGCAGCGCGGCGAACGGCGTCGAGGCCCTCGCGCTGTTCTCACGCACCGACCCGGACGTCGTCACGATGGACCTGACGATGCCGCAGATGGATGGGATCGAATGCATCCGACGGATGGTCGCGCTGAAGCCGTCGGTGCGCATCCTGGTGATCTCGGCGCTCGCGGACAAGGCCACCGCGATCGAGGCGATGGCGAGCGGCGCGAACGGCTTCCTGAACAAGCCGTTCACCGAGCGCCAGCTGAACGAAGCGCTCGCCGAGCTGCTGCGCTGACCGGTACCGGCGCGGAGAGACGACCGATGCTGCACGAGCGGGAACTCAAGGTCTTCGTCGAGGGAACGACCCACTTCTTCGAGGTCGCGGCCCAGCAACCGGCGTCGATCGGCTCGCCATACCTGATCGAAGAACCGCTCGCGCTGCACGAGTATTCGGGCTTGATCGAGGTGTCGGGAAGGCGCGAGGGGGTCGTCTGCTTCACCGCGCCGAAGACGATGCTCGCGGTGCTGCTGATGAAGATGCACGAGACCGACTTCGGGCACGAGACGATGCGCGACCTGGTCGGCGAGGTCGCGAACACGATTTCCGGCAACGCGCGCCGCGACTTCGGCAACGATTTTCGGATCTCGCCGCCGCGCGTGCTGTGCGGCGACACGCCACCGATCGAACCGCGTCCAGGCGCACGCACGTTCGTGATCCCGATCCACTGGCGCAGCCACAGCGCAAAGCTCGTCGTCGCGCTGAGCTGAGCTCCTCCCGCCCGCCCCCCACCACGCCGGCCGCTCCCACCGCGCCGCCTGGCTCCACCGCGCCAACCTCCCACCGCGCCGGCCGGCATCCATCGCCGGGCTTATCTGCAATCACAGATTCTTGACGCATGCCGCGCGACCGGTTAGCTTGTCGGCGGCCCGCGGGGGGCCGCTCGCAACGACAGGAACGCTCCGATGACCGCACCGATGCCATCACAGAAAATCGCGGAATTGCGCCAGCTGGATCTCGACCACCACCTCCCGGCGCAAAGCGATTACAAGGTCCAGCAGGAGCTCGGCGGCAGCCGGATCATCGTTCGCGCCGAGGGCTGCACGATCGAGGACGCGGAAGGCAACCACCTGCTCGACGGGATGGCCGGGTTGTGGTGCGTGAACGTCGGCTACGGGCGCAAGGAGCTCGCCGAGGTCGCGTACCAGCAGATGCTCGAGCTGCCGTTCTACAACACGTTCTTCAAGACGGCGAACGAACCTGCGATCCGGCTCGCCGCGGAAGTCTCCGGACGGCTCGGCCATGACTTGAGCCACGTGTTCTTCAACAGCTCGGGCTCGGAATCGAACGACACCGCGCTGCGCCTCGTGCGGCATTACTGGACCCTGCGCGGCGAGCCGCAGCGACGGATCTTCATCAGTCGCTGGAATGCCTACCACGGCTCGACGGTAGCCGGCGCGAGCCTCGGCGGGATGAGGGCGATGCACGCGCAGGGCGGCCTGCCGATCCCCGGGATCGAGCACGTGATGCAACCCTACCCATTCGGCGAAGGCTTCGGCGAGGATCCCGAGATCTTCGGCGCGCGCGCCGCGGCGGCGATCGAGACGCGGATCCTCGAGGTCGGGCCGGAGAACGTCGCCGCGTTCATCGGCGAACCGGTCCAAGGCGCCGGCGGCGTGATCATCCCGCCGCCGGGCTATTGGAAGCGGGTCGAGGCGATCTGCCGCAAGTACGGCATCCTGCTCGTCGCCGACGAGGTGATCTGCGGCTTCGGGCGGCTCGGACGGTGGTTCGGCTTCCAGCATTTCGGGATCAAGCCCGACATCGTCTCGATGGCGAAGGGTCTGTCCTCGGGTTACCTGCCGATCTCGGCGACCGCGGTCGCCGCGCCGATCGTGCAGTTGCTGAAGGAAAAGGGCGGTGAGTTCATCCACGGCTACACCTATTCCGGGCACCCGGTATCGGCGGCGGTCGCTCTGCGGAATCTGCAGATCATCGCGCGCGAGCGGCTCGTCGAGCGTGTCGCCGAAGACGTGGGACCCTACCTCGCGAACGCGCTGCGGCGGCTGGCCGCGAACCCGCTGGTGGGCGAGGCCCGCTCGCTCGGCTTGATCGGCGCCGTCGAGATCGTCTCCCGGCAGGGAACGAACCAGCGTTTCGGCGGCAAGGAAGGCAACGCCGGCCCGATCGTGCGCGATGCGTGCATCCGCAACGGACTGATGGTCCGAGCGATCCGCGACACGATCGTGATGTGCCCGCCGCTGATCGTCTCGCACGCCGAGATCGACCGGTTGGTCGACACGATCGATCGGTCGTTGCGCGAGGCGGAGCCGCTCCTGCGTGGCCTCGACGCCGCGGCTTGACGCGCCGGCCGCGCGTGCACCGGCACGCCGGTCGATCCCGCGCCGGCAGGTGCGCGGCACCCACGTCACCGATGGCGAGGCGGCGCCGTTGCACCACAACGTGCATACCGAACTCTCGCGGCGGTTCATCACCGGCGGCATGGCGCCCGGCGCCCGGCTCTCGACGCGCCGGCTCGCCGAGGAACTCGGCGTCAGCCAGACCCCGGTCCGCGAAGCCCTCAGCCGGCTCGCGGCCGAGGGCGCGGTGCAGATCCGCTCCAAGCGGCGGGTGATCGTTCCCGAGATGACCGAGGGTCGGTTTCGAGAGCTGTTGCGCTGCCGGGAACTCCTCGAGCCGGAGGCCGCGATCGAGGCCCTGCCCTACATCGACGCGAAACGGCTGAAGCGGCTCCGGCAGATCGACGACGCGATCGGCGCCGCGATCGGCGGGGGCGACCTGCCGGCCTACATGCAAGGCAACTTCGACTTCCACTTCTCGATCTACGACGCCCGGCCGCGCGGGATCCTGCACCGCCTGATCGAGACCCTGTGGCTGCAGTTCGGGCCGTACATGCGGATCGTCTACGGCCGCGTCGGCACCGCGAACCTGGTCGATCAACACGCGCTCGCGCTGCGGGCGATCGCGGCTCGCGACGCACCGGGACTCGGCCAGGCGATCCGCGCCGACATCCGCGACGGCATGGGTTTGATCGGCGAAAGCGGCTTCGTGTATGCTGACGCTCACGATCTGTGATCACAAATGCTGAGCCCTTCCCGCCAATCGGCGCTCGCGCCGAGCACCGTGCACGCACCCTCGTATTACGCGGCGACCGCAACCGAGGCCGTCGCCGCGCCGCCGCTCGAGGGTGACCGCAACGCGCACGTCTGCGTGATCGGCGGCGGCTTCACCGGCATCGGCGCGGCGCTGCATCTCGCCGAGCGGGGCGTCGAGGTCGTACTGCTCGAGCAATCGCTCCTCGCCTGGGGCGCGACGGGCCGCAACGGCGGCCAGGCGCACGTCGGCTTGCGCCGCGACCAGGCATGGCTCGAGAAGCGGCTCGGCGCGGCCGAGGCGCGCCGGCTGTGGGAACTCGCGCTCGATGCACGCGCCCATCTCGACCGGCTGATCGACACCTACGGCATCGGCTGCGACTACCGGCCCGGCGTTCTGTACGCCGACCACAAGCCGTCCCATACGGAGGCGACCCGCCGCTTCGTCGACCACCTGAGGGAACGCTACGACTATCCGCACATCCGCTTCCTCGACCGCGACGAGGTCCGGGCGACGGTCGCGACCGAGGACTACCACAGCGGCGCATTCGACGGCCGCAGCGGCCACCTGCACCCGATGAACCTCGCGCTCGGGATGGCGCGCGCGGCCGCGAGCCGCGGCGCGCGCCTGCATCAGGACACGCGCGTGCTCGGGATCCGCCGCGCCGGCAGCGACTGGCGGGTGCGCACCACCCGCGGCGACGTGCGTGCCACCCACGTGATCCTGGCCTGCAACGGCTACCTGCGCGGGATCGCGCCGGTCGTCGAACGGCACGTGATGCCGATCAACAATTTCGTCGCGGTGACCGAACCGCTCGGCGCCGAGCGCGCCGATGCACTGATTCGCGGCGGCATCGCGGTGTCCGATTCGCGCTTCGTGGTGAACTACTTCCGCACGACCGTCGACCACCGGCTGCTGTTCGGGGGCGGCGAGACCTACGGCTACCGGTTCCCGCGCGACATCGCCGCCTTCGTGCGACCGCACCTGCTGCGGCTGTTCCCGCAGCTCGGAGGGGCCCGTCTCGACTACGGATGGGGCGGCACCCTCGCGATCACGCCGACGCGAATGCCGTTCGTCCGCGAAATCGAGCCCGGCCTGTACAACGCGAGCGGCTTCTCCGGGCTCGGCGTGCTGCTCGCCCCGTATTGCGGCAAGCTCCTCGCCGATGCGATCGCCGGCGAGCGCGGCGGATTCGAGCGGTTCGCCCGGGTTCCGGTGCCGGCGTTCCCGGGAGGCCGGGCGCTGCGCTGGCCGACGCTGGTCGCCGCGATGTCGTGGTACGCGCTGCGCGACCGGCTCTGACGCCGGCGCGCGCGACGAGGGGAGTGTCGACGATGAAGGAAGGACGACCGAACATGGAACGGACGAGCGACGCCGCGGATCCGACCGGGGAATGGCGGGAATTCTCGCGGTCGCACCCGCAGGTGACCGCGCTCGATGCGTTCGTGATCGACGTGAACGGCAACACGCTCGGCAAACGCGTCGCATTGGAGGATGCCGCGAAAGTGTTCGTCGAGGGCGTGCAGTTCTCGGCGTCGGCGCTGATCGCGGACAACCGCGGACTCGGGCACGACGTCCACGGGATGGGCACCTCCGACGGCGATCCCGACGGCACGGCCCTGCCGCTGCCCGGCACCGTCTGCCTCGCGCCCTGGACCCGGATGCCGACCGCACAGGTGGTCTGCGAGATGCGCGACCTGGGGTCGCGCGAACGATTCTGGTTCGATCCGCGGATGATCCTCGCCCAGGTCGTCGACCGTTGCCGCGACGCGGGCTTGCATCCGGTCGTCGCCTGCGAGCTCGAGTTCTATCTGATCGACCCACGGCGGCGTCCGGACGGCACGATCGCACTGGCCGCCTGCGGCCCGAATGCCGATCCGCCGCGACGCGCGCAGAACCTGTCGATGGACGCGATCGAGTCGAACGCGGCGTTCCTCGAACAGGTCGAGATCGCCGCGGCCGCGCAGCGGGTGCCGGTCTGCGGCGCGGTCGCCGAGTACGGCATCGGCCAGTTCGAGATCAACCTCCGGCACGTCGCCGACCCGCTGCTCGCGGCCGACCACGCGGTGCTGCTGAAGCGCATCGTCAAGGGCGTCGCCCAGGCCGCGGGCGCGCAGGCGACCTTCATGGCGAAGCCGTTCCTCGATCAGCCCGGCAACGGCCTGCACGTGCACGTGAGCCTCACCGACGAGAACGGCGCGAACCGCTTCGGCGCCGCCGGCGGCGAGACGCTGCTGCGGCAGGCGGTCGCCGGGATGCAGGCGTTGATGTACGACTCGGTCGGACTGTTCGCGCCGAACCTGAACTCGCACCGGCGGTTCCTCGGGCAGTTCGTGCCGCGCAGCCGCGCCTGGGGCGAGAACAACCGCAGCGTCGCGTTCCGGATTCCGGCGTCGGGCCCCGAGGGGCGGCGCGTCGAACACCGGGTCGCCGGCGCCGATGCGAGCCCGCACCTTGCCCTGGCGGCGATCCTCGCGGCGATCCTGCACGGAATAGAGAACGGGCTCGAGCCGACCGCGCCGACGCATGGCCGGGCGGTCGGCGGGGGGGCGGACGAGTTTCCGGACGACCTGTTCGCCGCGCTGGACCGGATGCGCGACTCGCCGGCTCTCGGACGCTACCTGACGCCGCGGTTCCTCGACGCCTATCGGGAACTGAAGCGCAAGGAACACGCCGCCTTGCTCCACGATGTCCTGCCTCGCGAATATGATTTCTATCTTTGAGAACCAGACGAGGTTCGTCCGGCGCGCGGGAACGCGCGGGGCGGCCCGGGAGCGCGCATGAGCGACCAGTTGAAGGCCAACTCACTCTCGTTTTTCGAATCGATCATCATGGGCGTCGCCGGCAGCGCGCCCGGCTTCTCGATCGCAGTCGCGATCTCGAGCCTGCTCGTGACCGCCGGCATGGTTTCGCCGAACGCGGTGCTGATCTTTGCGCTACCGATGCTCGGCATCGCGACCGCGTACAAGGGGCTCAACCAGCGTATCGCGAACGCCGGCGCCGCCTATGAGTGGACCAAGATCGGCTTCGGCAAGCTGTTCGGCTACTTCTCCGGCTGGGCGTTGCTGATCGCGTCGATGGTGTTCATGGTCACCGGCAGCGTTCCGCTCGGCACCGCGACGATCGATCTGATCGATCCGTCGCTCGCGGATCACGTGCTGCTCACGACCAGCATCGGCGCGGTCTGGTTCGTCGTGATCGGCCTCGTCCTGATCTCCGGCATCGAGATCACGAGCAAGGTGCAGGTCGTGATGAGTTCGATCGAGCTCGTGATCCTGTTCGGCATCTCGATCGCCGCGTTCGTCGCGACCCAGACCGGCCACGCGGTGAACCCGTTCTCCTGGTCCTGGTTCGCCTTCCACTACACCGGCGCGAGCTTCGCCTCGTCCGCGCTGATCGTGGTGTTCCTGTACTGGGGATGGGACGTCACCGCGAACCTGTCCGAGGAGACGCGCAACGACCGCCCGAACGCCGCCGGCAACGGGGGCTTCCTCAGCGTGTTCGTGACGATCGCCTCGTTCGCGGCGTTCACCGCCGCGACGCTGATGCTGTTCTCGCTGCGTGATGCCAGCAGCTTCTCCGACAACCTGATCTACCATGTCGCGATCGCGGCCGGACTCGGCCGGGCCGGCGGCTACGCGGCCGCGCTCGCGCTGATCCTCTCGAGCATCGCGACGCTGGAAACGACGATGCTGCAGTTCTCCCGCACGCTGTTCGCGATGGGCCGCGACCGGGCGCTGCCCGGGTATTTCGGCGAGGTCCACCAGCGCACGGTCACGCC
>JAJXYU010000071.1 GCA_021780395.1 Pseudomonadota bacterium | reverse complement strand
CGGGACCTGCGCCGAGCCCGCGGGCCGGGCCGATCGCGCCCGGTTCGAGGCCGCTGCGCCGTTCGAGGTCGGCGACGATGCGCTCGGCGCGCTCGAACCCGCCGTGCAGCGCGAGCCAGCGCGGGCTCTCCGGGATCCCGCGCGCGAGCGCGAGCACGACGAGCGCGCCCGCCGAGCCGATCAGCACCACGATCCGCCAGCCGTCCATGCCGTCGATCCGGTGCGGCACCAGGAGCCACGCGAGCAGCGCGACGAGCGGCACCGCGGTGAAGCTCACCACCTGGTTCAGCGAGAACGCGCGACCGCGGTACGGCGCGGGCACGAGCTCCGAGACATACGCGTCGATCGTCACGAGCTGCACCCCGAAGCCGACGCCGGCGATGAACCGCCACAGGTCGACCGCCTCGCCGGTGCGCTGGAACGCCATGATCGTCGTGCAGGCGACATACCACAGCAGCGAGCCGAGGAACACGCGTTTGCGGCCGAGCCGGTCGGCGACGGTGCCGAGCGCGACCACGCCGCACCAGAGCCCGGCGAAGGTCGCGAACACGAACGTGCCGAAGCCGGCGACGCCGATCGGCACGAGCGTCGCGAACACCCCGAGGCTCGCGGGCGTGAACAGGCCGCTGTGCACCATCCCGGGCGCGACGTACGCGGTGAAGAAGAGGTCGTAGTACTCGAACACGCCGCCCGCCGAGATCAGCAGCACGATCGTCCAGATCGCGCGCGACGGCGGCAGCCGGTCGAGCCGCGCGGCGATCGCCGCGTGCGCGGCCGCGGGGGTCGTGGGGGTCGCGGGGGATGGGCCGGCGCGGTCGGCGTTGGTCGCGGGAATGATCATGCGGGGCGAAGGTCCTGTGCGGCGGGTGCTTGCCTTGCGCGAATCTACGCGTGCGCGGCGGGCGCCGCAAACTCGCGCGCGGCTCATCGCGCCGGCCATGGTCCGGCACCGCGAATGCCGGTATAGTCGCCTGAGACCTTCCTCGCTCGGGCACCACGGAACCTTTGGCACTCAACATCGAACATCGGTCGATCGACTGGGTTCCCGAGCACGATCGACACGGCCGGATCCGCGACCAGGTCACGTTCTGGTTCCTCGGCAACTTCCATTTCTTCACGCTGGCGATCGGCTTCGTCGGCCCGAGCCTGGGGCTCGGCTTCGGCTATACCGTGCTCGCCGGTACGCTCGGAATCCTGTTCGGCACGGTGTTCGTCGCGTTCCACGCCTCGCAGGGCCCGGAACTCGGCCTGCCGCAGATGATCCAGTCGCGGGCGCAGTTCGGCTACCGCGGCGTGGTGCTGGTGCTGCTCGCGACGCTCGTGATGTTCATCCTGTTCAACGTCGCGGACCTCGTGCTGATGGCGCACGGCCTCGCGGCGATGCTCGGCTGGGCGTCGGCGCCGGTGATCCTCGGCGCGACCTCGGCGGCGATCCTGATCGCGGTGCTGGGCCACGATTGGCTGCACCGGATCTTCCGCTGGTGCTTCTGGATCTGCCTGCCGCTGTACCTCGCGGTCAGCGTCGCGATCGCGGTCGGCCGGGTGACGGTCGCGCATCCGCCGACCGGCGCGTTCGCCTGGCCGGCGTTCATCGCGCAGTTCGCCGCGAGCGCGGGCTACAACCTCACCTACGCGCCGTCGATCTCCGACTACTCGCGCTACCTGCCGCGCGACGCGCGCCCCGGCCGGCTGATCGTCGCGGTGTTCGCGGGCGCGACCTCCTCGGCGATCTGGCTGATCGCGCTCGGCGCGTGGCTCGCGACGCGGCTCGGCGCGGCCGACGGCCTGCTCGCGCTGCACGACGCCGGCAACGCGCTGTTCACAGGCTTCGGCGTCACGCTCGCGCTCGCGTCGGTCGCCGCGCTGGTCGCGACGATGGGCTTGAACGCGTACAGCGGCATGTTGACCGTGGTCACCGCGGCGAACTCGCTGTTCAACGCGCGACCGAGCTTCCGGCTGCGGATCGGCGCGATCCTCGCGCTCGCGGCCGCCTGGAGCACGGTCGCGTTCGCGCTGTCGATGGATGCGATCGGGCTGCTGTTCGCGAGCCTCACGGTGATGTTCTACCTGCTCGTGCCGTGGACCGCGGTGAACCTCGCGGATTATTTCTTCGTGCGCCGCGGCCGCTACGCGATCACGGACCTGTTCGACCCGCGCGGGATCTACGGCGCCTGGGGCTGGCGAGGGCTGGTGCCGTACCTCGCCGGGTTCGCAGTGACCTGGCCGTTCTTCGTGCTGCCCGGGATCTACGTGGGCCCGGCCGCGCGGGCGCTCGGCGGCCTCGACGTCGGTTGGCTCGCCGGGCTTCTGGTCTCCGGCGGGAGCTATCTCTGGCTCAGCCGGTCGTTCGATCCGGCGACCGAGCGCGCCGCGATCGCCGCGAGCGAACTCACGCTCGCCCGCCGCACCGTCGCGCGCTGACCAAAGCCCCGCGGGCTCAGCCGTCGAGGTCGGCGGACGCCGGGATCCACCAGTCTCGGCCGCGCGCGGTCGCGACGTACTCCGGCCAGCGATACTCGATCGGCGGCGCGAAATCCCGCGGCAGGAGCGGTTCGATCCGGCGCGCCCCGCCGGTGCGCTCCTCGAACTCGCGGCGCGCCGCGTCGCGCACCGCACCGTCGGTCAGCACGTCGAGCAGCGTCGCGGCGATCGTCTTGCCGGCGACCTCGATCGTCGGGTCGATGCAGGGCGCGAGCCCGCCGAGCGCGTTCGCGACCCAGGGCGGGTAGCCCGGGTGGCCGGGCGGGACCGCGAGCATCGGCCGGGCGACGTACAGCCGCACCGTCGGCGCGTACCAGGTCATCTCGACGTAGTCGTCCGAGGTCCAGTTCGTCTGCCATGCCGGCAGCTGCGTGCGCAGCGCCCGCTCGGCCTCGCGCGGATCGATCAGGCGCTCGCAGGCCGGCAGGAACGGCGCGTCCATCGGTTCGAGGCCGAGGTTCGCCTGGATCTCGCGCGCGAGCCGTCGCGCTTCCTCGTCATAGCGCGGCGGGCCGACCTCGGCGAGGTTGCGGTAGGTGAGATCGGCGAGCACGTGATTCGCGACGCCTGGACGGGTGCGCGACACCCAGCGCTTCACCACGCGGCAGTGCGCGGTCGCGGCGGCGTGGTCGGCGTTGCGGTCGAGCACCTCGAGGATCGCGTTCGCCATCCCGAGATCCGGCGTGCGCCACGCATAGACGATCTGCGCGAGCTGCGCGGGCAGGTTGTCCGCGGTCGCCTGGCCGGCGCTCAGGATCGCCTCGTTCAGGGACCAGCCGCCGGTGTGCGCGAGCATCGACTCGAGCGTCGTCTTGCCGAGCGAGTACATCGTGAACAGCGCGGCGTTCGCGCCGGGCGCGCGCGCGGCCGAATGGGCCGCGGGGATCGGGCTGTCGGCGGCGGCCTGCGCCCAGGTCTGCGGCGAGTCGCAGAGAAACGAATACACCCGGCTCGCATAGGCGCCGCAGTGCGTGTCCCACCGCGTCGTATTGCACAGCGGCAGCATGTAGAACGGGTGGAAGCTCACGATCGCGTCGATCCCGTCGTAGTAGCCGCGCAGGCCGTGCACGAGCTTCGAGCCCTGCACCTTCTCGGCCGGCTCGCCGAAGAACCGCAGGGTTCCCGGGATCCCGTGCGTGCGCATCGCCGCCTGTGCCGCGAGGATCCCCGCGAGCGCGCCGATCCCGAGCGCCGAGTGCGGATCGGTGTGGCCGGGCGCGTGCGTCGAGAGTCCGGCGCGCGGTCCGCGCGCGGTCGCCGCGGCCTGGCAGTTGCCGGGGACCGCGTCGTACTCGGCGTAGCCCGCGACGGTCGCGCCCGGGCCGTTCGACCAGCGTGCCGCGAACGCGGTCGGCATCCCGCCGCTGCCCGACTCGACCTCGAAGCCCGCCTCGCGCAGGCGCTCGACGAACCACGCGGCGGAGGCGTATTCGCGCCAGGCCGGTTCGGCGTATTCCCAGATCGTCCGGTGCCAGCCGGACAGGGTCGCTCGGCGCTGATCGATCCATTCGCGGGCGGTGCGCTTGAAGCTCACGGGGTCACTCCGGTGAACGCGGCCGCAGCCGCGAAGGTTTGCGAAGGGGACGGGCGATGCGCGCCGTCAGCGCGCCTTCTTCTTTTTCTTGCGGGGCTTGGCGGCGTTGCTGTCGACGCCGATCGGGTAGTCGTCGAAGTCGCTGAGGAGCTCCGCGGTGCGCCGCTCCTCCATCACCCGCTCGAGGCGCCGCCACGCGGGCTCCACGCCCTTCGAGCCGCGCCGACGCTGCGACTCGACGTCGCGGATGATGTGCTCGACGTCCTCGTCGCCGCCGGCCTCGGGCGCCTCGCCGTCCTCTTCCTCGAACTCGTCGGCTTCGGGCTTCTCGCTCATGGGATCGGCGCCTTGCGATGATCGATCGTCACGCGCGCGTTTGTATCGCAAAACGCGCCGCGCGTGCAATACCCCGATGCGCGCCGACCGGCGCGGGCGGCGGCGTCACTTGACGAGGTCGTTGAGCTCGAATATCGGCAGCAGCAGCGCGATCACGATGAACATCACGATCGCGCCCATGAACACCACCATGAACGGCCCGAGGAGGTTGGTCATCGTCGCGATCAGGCCTTCCATCTCGCGTTCCTGGTTCAGGGCCGCGCGCTCGAGCATGTTCTCGAGCTCGCCGCTCGCCTCGCCGCTCGAGATCATGTGGATCATCATCGGCGGGAACAGCTTGTGCGCCGCGAGCGACTTGCCGATCGGCGCGCCTTCGCGCACCCGCGCGGCGGCGTCGAGCACCGCGAGCTTCATCGGCTGGTTGTCCACGACGTCGGCCGAGATCCGCAGCGCCTCGAGCACCGGCACCGCGCTCGCGGTCAGGATGCTGAAGGTGCGGGCGAAGCGCGCGGTGTTGAGCCCGCGGATCAGCTTGCCGGCGAGTGGCAGCCGCAGCAGGAACCGGTCGAAGCGCACCCGTGCGTCCGCGCCCCGCAACCAGCGGGCGAACCCGAAGCCCGCGGCGCCGATCGCGGCGATACCGAAGATCCAGTAGTGGCGGATCGCGTGGCTTGCGCCGATCAGGATCCGGGTCGCGAGCGGCAGCTCGGTGTGCTCGGACTGGAACACCGCGACGACCTGCGGGACCACGTAGGCGAGCAGGAACGAGACGATCGCGAACGACAACACCACGAGCACGATCGGGTAGACCAGCGCGTTGCCGACCTCCTGGCCCATCGCCTGGCGCGACTCGGTGAAGTCCGCGAGGCGCTCGAGCACGTGGTCGAGCCGCCCCGACTGCTCGCCGGCCGCGACCGTCGCGCGGTAGATCTCCGGGAACGCCTGCGGGAAGTCGCGGAAGCCGTCCGCGAGCGGGTGGCCCTCGACGACCTTGCTGCGCACGCCGAGCACGATCCGCTGCACGCGCGGCTTCTCGGTCTGCTCGGCGACCGCCTGGAGCGACTCGTCGAGCGGCAGCCCCGAGCGCACCAGGGTGGCGAGCTGGCGGGTCAGCATCGCCAGATCCAGCGAGGAGATCCCGCGGCGCATCAGCCGATGGGCGCGCGCCCGCTTGTGCTCGCTCTGCGCCGCCTCCTGGATCTGGATCGGGAGCAGTTGGCGGTCGCGCAGGAGCTGGCGCACGTGCTTCGGCGTGTCGCCCTCGATCAGACCGCGTCGTTCCTTGCCCTCGGCGTCGAGCGCGGTGTACTCGAACGCGCCCATCAGTCCTCGCGCGTCACGCGCAGCACTTCCTCGAGCGTGGTCTCGCCGGCGAGCACCTTGCGGCGGCCGTCGTCGCGGATACCGGGTCCGCGCGTGCGGGCATAGCGCTCGAGTTCCTGCTCCGACGCGCCGTCGTGGATCATCGTGCGCATGTGGTCGTCGACCGAGATCAGCTCGTAGATCCCGGTCCGGCCGCGGTAACCGCTGCCCGGTTCGCGGCTCGGACGGCAGATCTCCACGGGACCGGCCGATTCACCGAGGTTCAGGAGCCGCCGCTCGTACTCGCCGGCGACGACGCGTTCCTTGGTCTCGGGGTTCAGTACCCGCACGAGCCGTTGCGCGAGCACCCCGATCAGGCTCGAGGACAGCAGGAACGGTTCGATCCCCATGTCGCGCAGGCGCGTGACCGCGCCGACCGCGGTGTTGGTATGGAGCGTCGAGAGCACGAGGTGGCCGGTCAAGCTCGCCTGCACCGCGATCTGCGCGGTCTCGAGATCGCGGATCTCGCCGACCATCACGACGTCGGGGTCCTGGCGCAGGATCGCCCGCAGCCCGCGCGCGAAGGTCATCTCGACCTTGGTGTTCACCTGGGTCTGGCCGATCCCGTCGATGTAGTACTCGATCGGGTCCTCGACCGTCATCACGTTGCGGGTGTTGTCGTTGATCCGCTCGAGCGCCGCGTACAGCGTCGTCGTCTTGCCCGAGCCGGTCGGACCCGTGACCAGGATGATCCCGTGGGGCTTGTGGATGATCTCGTCCATCAACGCCTGGGTGAGCGGGTCCATGCCGAGCGAGGTGAGCTCGATGCGTCCGGCCTGCTTGTCGAGGAGCCGCAGCACGACCCGCTCGCCGTGGCCCGACGGGAGCGTCGACACGCGCACGTCGACCGCGCGGCCGGCGATCCGCAGGCTGATCCGCCCGTCCTGCGGCAGCCGGCGCTCGGCGATGTCGAGCTTCGACATCACCTTGATGCGCGAGACCACGAGCGGCGCGACCGCGCGCTTGGTCTGCAGCACCTCGCGCAGCACCCCGTCGACGCGGAAGCGGATCACCAGGCGGTTCTCGTACGGCTCGATGTGGATGTCGGACGCGTTCTCCTTCACCGCCTGGGTGAGCAACGCGTTGATCAGCCGGATGATCGGCGCCTCGTCGTCGCTCTCCAGGAGGTCGGAGGACTCCGGGATGTCCTCGGCGAGGTGCGCGAGGTCCTCGTCGCCGTCGAGCCCCTCGAGCATCTGCATCGCCGCGCCGGAGCCGGACTCGTACGCGGCGCGCAGCAGCGCGTCGAAGCCCTCCTCGGACACGCGGGTGAGCTTGAGCGGCCGCCCGACGAAGCGGCGCACCTCGGCGAGCGCGCGTGGGGTCACGCCGGGCCGGTAGACCGTGTCGGCGACGCCGTCGACGATCCCGCGTACCAGTACGCCATGGCGGTTCGCGAACGGGAACGCGAGCAGCGTCGGCGCCGTCGGTGGCGCGGCGGTGCCGCCGGTGACGCTGGGGTCGGCGCTCATGGCGGGCCGGCCGGCGGCGCCGAGGAGGGCGGCGCGGCGGCGGGCGACCCCGGCGCAGGCGAGGGCAACGGTTGCGTCGATGACTGCGGCGATGTCGCGGGCGCCGCCGCCCGCGGTCCGGGTCCGATCGGCGGGATCACCGGCTGGTGCTCGCCGGGCAGCAGCATCACCTTGCCGCCGTGCAGGCGCATCTGTTCTTCGCGCACGTGTTGGTATTGCTGGCGGGTCGTCGCCTCGAGCGCGTCCGGATTGCGCAGGATCGTCGGCTGGATGAACACGAGGAGCTCCTTCTTCTCGTGCGAGCCGTTGCGCGCGCGGAACAGCGCGCCGATCAACGGAATACGACCGAGGAACGGGATCCGGTTCTCGTCCTCGTTCACGGTGTCCGAGATCAGGCCGCCGAGCACCACGATCCCGCGGTTCTGGATCAGCACCGTGGTCTTGATCGCGCGCTTGTTCAGCGAGATCTGGTTCGTGCCGGCGAGCACCGCGCCGGGCGAGGAGTCCTCCTGCGAGATCTTCAGCTGCACGATGTTGCCCTGGTTGATGTGCGGCGTGACCTTGAGGATCGTGCCGACCTCCTGCAGCTGGGTCGTCTGGAACGGGCTCGTCGTGCCGTTCACGCTCTGCGTGGTCGTCGCGTAGCTGCCGGTGATGATCGGCACCTCCTGCGTGACCTTCACCTCGGCCTGCTCGTTGTTCATCGTGATCACGGACGGGGTCGAGATGATGTTGCTCGAGCCGTCGCTGCGCAGCGCCTGCAGGAGCGCCGCGAAGTTCGTACCGGTGTACTTGTTGTACCGGCCGATCGCGAACGAGGCGCCGGTGCCGAGCGCGGCGCCGGTCAGCGAGGCGTAGTTGCCGGTCGCCGCGGCGGCGGCGAGGTCCACGATGCTCGCGCCGTTGGTCGTCGGCAGGTTCGACACGCCGGCGAGCGTGCCGCTGTTCACGCCGTCGATGATCCACTGCACGCCGAGGTCGGAGCTCTTGGTCACGTCGATCTCGACGATGATCGCGCGCACCTTGACCTGCGCGCGGCGGATGTCGAGCTTGTCGATCACGTCCATCAGCGACTTCATCGTCCGCGGCGGCGCGGTGATCACCAGCGCGTTGGTCGGCTCGTCGGCCCAGATCGTCACGTCGTGCCCGCCGCTCGAGCCGCCGCCGGCGGCGATCGGCACGCCTTTCGCGGCCGCGCTCGCCTGCTCGCTCGCGGTGGCCTGCGCGCGCAGCTGCTTCGCGAGCTTGTCCGCGTCCGCATAGCGCAGGTAGCGCACGCGGGTGTCGCCGCCCGCCTTCAGCGGGGTGTCGAGGCTCAGGATCAGCGCCCGCATGCGCAGCCGCGTCGCCTGGTCGCCGCTCAGCAGCACGCTGTTGGTGCGCT
>JAJXYU010000350.1 GCA_021780395.1 Pseudomonadota bacterium | reverse complement strand
GGCGGCGACGGCCACAGCTGGCACATGTTCACCGCGTTGATCGATTTCGCGGCCCGCCGCACGACGCGCGCCGAGTTCCAGCGCGCGATGGCGGCGCGCGGGATCGGGATCGGCGTGCATTACCCCTGCATCCCGGGGTTGAGCTTCTACCGGCACCTCGGGTTCCGGGCCGAGGACTACCCGAACGCGGCGCGGATCGGGCGCGAGACCGTCACGCTGCCGCTCTTTCCGGCGATGCGCGACGAGGACGTCGATCGCGTGGTCGCGGCGCTGCACGCGGAGCTCGACTGACGCGGCGGATTTTCAGGATCGCTTCAGCTTCGCGTCCTAGCATCCCCCTGGATTAGAAAAATTTCATGGGGGGTGGCTATGCGCAGCGACGATCGGCGGATGGGTCGTGCATGGGTATTGCTCGCGAGTCTCGTGACGGTCGGTGCGACCGTCGTCCACGCGGCGACGCCGACGGACGCCGAATCGGTGTCCCTGAAGCAGGTCGTGATCACCGGGTCGCTGATCCCGACCACGCCCGACTCAGCGGTCGTACCGGTGACGACGCTCGATGCGGCGGCACTGCAGCAGACCGGCATCACCACCAATGCACTCGATATGCTGCGCAAGGCCGTGCCGGCATTCGAGGGACGCAGCAACGCGGGCACCAGCAACGCGCAGAACCACAACCAATTCACCGCGGGCGGATCGCAGATCCAGCTGCGCAACATGCCGACCCTGGTGCTCGTGAACGGCGAACGGCTCGCGCTCGACGCGGTCGCCGGCCTCAACGGCAGCAAGAACTTCGTCGACGTGAGCCAGATCCCGGCCGCCGCGCTCGAGCGCGTCGACGTGCTGACCGACGGTGCCTCCTCCCTGTACGGCTCCGATGCGATCGGCGGCGTCGTGAACTTCATCCTGAAGCACGACTATCACGGCGTGACCTTCGGCGGCCGCTACGGCAGCGCGTCCGGCAATTACAACGAACGCTCGTACTACGTGACCGCGGGACACGATCTCGGCCGGTTCAACATCACCGCGACCGCGAGCTACTCGCGGACCTCGCCGCTGTGGCAGTCCGCGCGTTCGTTCGCGAGCCCGAAGTTCGGCGTCACCTCCGGCACGAACCTGCCGGGCGTCGTCGACGCGGGCGGCTACGTGCTTGCGCCGGGCCTGCTCGCACCGAACGTGCCGACCGGTACCGCGGCGACGGCGGCGAGCTACGCGCAGCTCGCGAGCGCCGGCGTCTATGACCCGACGACCCCCGGCGCATTGTCCAACGCGTTCGACTACTCGCCGTACGCGATGCTCCTGCAGCAGCAGCAGACCGCCGCGTTCGTCGCCGACCTCACCTCGCACGACCTGTTCGACGGGCGGATCAAGGTGTTCGGCGACCTGATGCTCTCGCAGAACAAGGTCGCCTCGACGGCCTGGGCCGCTGCGGGACAGCCGTTCTCGGCGACCAGCGTGAGCGTGCCCGCGGGATCACCCTATGATCCGCTCACCACGGCCGCGACCGGCGTGACCTTCGCCGACCCGGCGCGACCCAAGGGCGTGTACGACACGACCGACGCGTTCCGCCTCACCGCCGGCCTCAAGGGCCGCTTGGTCGCGGGCTGGACCTGGCAGAGCAGCCTCGATTACAGCGAGAGCAAGCTGATCGAGGACGACACCAACCTGCTCTTCAAGCCGAACGTCCCGCTCGCGATCGCGGGGGGATACGATGCGAACGGCAATCCGGTCGCCGGCGGCGGCTATAGCCAGGTCTACGGGGGCCTCTCGGTCGCGAACCCGTTGGTGTTGCAGCCGGCGCTCGATCCGTTCGCGGTCGGTGGGATCCCCTCGGCCGCGCTCGCGAATCTCTACGGCACCGAACAGCTGCATGCGGACAGCAAGCTCTATTCGTGGGATGCCCACGTGGTGGGATCGGTGTTCGCGCTGCCCGCCGGCAAGGTCGCGCTCGCGCTCGGCTTGAACTGGCGGCGCGAAGAGGTCGCGGGATACGCCGATCCGAACGGCCGCGTCACCGATCCGGTCACGGGGCTCACGAACGGGAACGACCAGAACTGGATTGGCGGGATCAGCACCGACCCGTTCAGCCATGGGCGCGACGACAGCGCGGTGTACGCCGAGACCCGGGTGCCGATCACGTCGGCGGCGATGCACGTGGCGGCGATGCACCGCTTCGAGCTCGTCGCGGCCGCGCGCTTCGAGCATTACAGCGACGCCGGCAGCAACACCACGCCGAAATTCGGCTTCCGCTGGGAGCCGTTCGACCGGCAGCTGGTGCTGCGCGGCACCTACTCGAAGTCGTTCGTCGCGCCGCCGCTCTACCAGGCGTACGGGCCGTTCGACACGCGCACCGCGCCGGGCGCGATCATCACCGGGGTGTTCGGCGGGAACTACGCCGGCATGGATGCGTTCAACGCCGAGGACGGCAACAACCCGGGGCTCAAGCCCGCAACCGCGGTGTCGCGGTCGATCGGTTTCACGTTCCGGCCGGCGCGGATCGCGGGGCTCACCGTGAACGCGGATTTCTCGTCGATCAACCTGTACGGCTTCGCCGGCGGCATCGGCTTCAACAACATCCTGAAGTCGGTGAACGCGTTCGGCTCGGCCTCGCCGTTCTTCAACAATCTCGCGACCGGCAACTTCGCGAATTTCGGGGGTACCGATCCGTTCGCGACGCCGGGTTCGCTGCAGGCCTTCTTGACCAATCCCGCGACCGGCCAGGGTGATCCGGCCAAGGCGCAACAGCTCTACCTGATCGACCGGTTCACCAACCTGGCGGTGCTGCGCGAGCGATCCTGGACCGTCGGCGCGCGCTACGTGCTGCCGTGGACCGAACACGGCACCTTCACGCTCGCGACCACGGGCTCGGTGTTCAGCTCGTTCGAGTTCTCCGATGGGCTCGCCGGGGATCCCACGATCCAGTACGCCGGTTATGCGAGCAACCTCGGCGTGTTCGCGGGCACCTTGCCGAAGTATCGGTTCTACTCGACGGTCGATTGGTCGTTCCACCGCCTGAACGTGCTGCTCGCGAACACCTATGTGTCGTCCGTCGAGGACGCGGGGTTGACCGGGACGCTGCCCGGTCTCCCGGTGTCGAGCTACAGCGCGTGGGACCTGCGGGCCGCCTACGACTGGGCGCTGCAGGGCGGCGAGAAGGTGACGCTCGGCGTCGGCGTGAACAACCTCAGCGACCGGATGCCGCCGCTCGCGCCGCGCGCGTTCGCAAACCAGTACACCAACGCGGACATCGCGAGCTACTCGCCGATCGGCCGCTTGGTGTACGGCGATCTGTCGATCGCGTTCTGACGCGTACGGGTCGGAACCCCAGCGACGGCGCTCGACGCAGCGGTCCTCTTTCGATGGGAGACATGGGTACGATGAACGCATCGCGAATCACCGTTGCCGCGGGACTCCTCGTCCTCGGCATCGCCGCCGCCGTGGCCACGCCGTCCCGGCGACCGACCGAGCCGCTGCGCTTGCTGGGGCGGACCGAGTTGCCGGGCTACACCGGCGATTTCGATCATCTGGCGGTCGACATTCCCGACCATCGCCTGTTCATGGCGGCGGAGGATCACGGCACGGTCGAGGTGTTCGATCTCGCGACCGGTCGGCACCTGCGCACGCTGAGGGGCTTCAACACGCCGCACGGCCTGTTCCTCGTGCCCGGCACGCATCGCATGATCGTCACCGACAGCGGCAAGCGCGGCAGCCGCATCCTCGACACTCGAACGCTCGCGGTGGTCGGTTACATCACGCTCGCGCCCGGCGCGGATTCCTCGGTCTACGATCCGTCGACGGGTCGCTTCTACATCGTCACCGGCGGCGGTGACGTCGGGATGAAGGTCAGCTACCTGAACGAGATCGATCCACGCACCGGGAAGCTCCTGCGGCAGCTGAAGTTCGATTCCAACCACACCGAAGCGGTCGTGCCGGAGCAGCACGGCGAGCGGTTGTTCGTGAACGTCGCCGACAAGAACGAGGTCGACGTGGTCGACAAGCGCAGTTTCAGGGTCGTCGCCCGCTGGCCGATCCACGGCGCGAAGACCAACCTGTCGCTCGCACTCGACGAGGCCGATCATCGGCTGTTCGTCGTCACCCGGAATCCGACCAAGATGTTCGTGCTCGACACCCACGACGGACGCACCGTGGCGACCGTCGACGTGCCGGCGATCGTCGACGGGGCGTTCTTCGACGCCTCGCGCAAGCGCATCTACATCCCCGGTGCGGTCGGGGAGGTCGGCGTCTACCAGGAAATCGATCCGGATCACTACCGCGAACTCGCCCGGGTGCCGAGCGCGATCGGCGCGAAGTCGGGGCTGTTCGTGCCGGCGCTCGAGCGGTTGTACCTCGCCGCGTCACCCGGCAAGCGGGTCGGCGGAGCGATGCTCTGGTACGCGGTGCAGTGAGCGCGAGCACGGCGCGCTGAGTGCGCATCGGTTGCGCGGCCGGCGTTATCGCCGGCCGCGCGACCGCCTTCCGGCGCGGGCTTGCCTCAGTGAGCCGGCTTGAACAGGCTGGCGGCGTCCGGGATCCGCTGCTGCACAGCGTCTTTGATCGCCATTGCCCGCGCCTCGAGCGTCTGTTGGTCGTCGCCCTTGCGGTACGGGTACACGACGCTCGCGGCACCGATTACGCGGCCGGCGCGGTCCTTGAGCTGCATTTCGACCTCGAAGCGGGTTCCCGTCTCGTTGACCTCGAGATTGGTCTTGCCGGTGTAGACCGCGCGCATGTCGTCGTTGTCGGCCTTCTTGCCGATCCTCCCGATGTTGGAACCGACGATCACGTTGTAATCGCCCCCCGGCGGCGTCGCGTGGATCGCGAAGATCTCGACGTCCGGATGCCGCGCGAGCACGTCGTCGACGAGGTGCTGCGCATAGGTGTCGGTCGCCGACGGCATTGTCGGATCGTAGGGGACGGGGTCGAGCACGTTTCCTGGCAGCGTGATCCGCCGGCCGAGCCAGTCGCGGATCGCGAGCGCACGGCGGATCATCGTCGCGCGGTCCGCCGCGGTCCCGGCGAAGCGCAGCGACAGCGCGCCGATCACGTCGTGCGAGACGTCCTCGAGCGGTACGCGCACGTCGACGCGGTGGTGGGCCGCGTCCACGGTCGCGCTCGGCCGGCCGCTCGCGATCACCGCGAGATCGGCCGGCGAGGATGGGCGGCCAAGCACACGTGGGTCGGTCGAGGCGACGGTCCGGTTGACGTGGGCCTTCGGCGGCTGGACGTGCAGCGCCGCGGCGAGCACCGACGGGTTCGCCGTGCGGACTTGCTGCAGGAGGGTCTGGCCGTAGGTCGTGCCCGACGTGCAGGGCGCAGCCCCGGCGGCGGGCATCAGCGCGGCGAGCGCGATGGCGAGGACGGAACGATTCATGATGCTGGTTACTCCCGGATGCGATGACGTTGTCGTGAGCCGCCCCCCGGCGGCGTGCGATGACTTTTGTACACGCCCAGGCTGAAAACAGCCTTAATTCGGTTCGGCACGGTGCCAGGCGGCGAGCAGGCCCCGTTCACGACCGGTGTCTCGATCGGCCGCGGCGGGCCGCGCGGCGGCGGGTGATTGGATCCGCGCCGCGGGAACTTGCCGTTTCAGGTTCTCTTCAGCCGCTGCGCGTAGCGTGCAGACCGAAGAGAACTATAGACTGGCGGGGACCTGCCGGAGGGCGACTTTCCGGGGATGTGCAAATCATGACGCCAAGCACCGCCGAATCCGCCGCGCCGCACGACCTGCCGTTGCGCCATCGGGTGGGGCACCTGCACGCGCTCGCTGGCATCGCCCATCGGTGGCTGCACCAGGACGGCGTGCTGCGGCGCATGGTTCCCGGGCGCGAGAACTGACGCGTGGACCCGCCGTGAAGATCCTGGTGGTCGAGGATCAGCGTCGGCTCGGACTGCTGCTGCGACAGGGGCTCACCGAAGCGGGCTACACGGTCAGGCATGCGGCGAACTGCAGTGGGGCCCGCGATGCGCTCTGCGAGACCAGTTACGATGCGATCGTGCTCGATCTCGGCCTGCCGGACGGCGATGGTCTCGATCTCCTGCGGCAGTGGCGCCGCAGCGGCTTCAACGAACCGGTGATCATCCTGAGCGCGCGCGACGCGGTCGAGGACCGGATCAAGGGCCTCGACCTCGGTGCGGACGACTATCTGCCGAAGCCGTTCAGCTTGCCCGAACTGCTCGCGCGGCTGCGCTCGCTGTTGCGACGACAGGCGAACGTCAAGGATACCGTGCTCGAACATCGGGGCATCCGCATGGACCTGGTCGGCCGCACGACGCGGTTCCAGGGCGAGGCGCTCGACCTCACCAGCCGGGAGTTCGCGCTGCTGGAGATCTTCATGCAGAATCCGGGAAGGATCCTCACCCGTTCGCTGATCTACGAAAAGGTGTGGTCGTCGCCGTATGAAGTGGATGCGAACCTCCTCGACGTTTACATGAGCAAGCTGCGCGCGAAGTTCGACGTCGGGGACGACAAGCCGCTGTTCAAGACCGTGCGCGGCGTGGGTTACAAGCTGCAATGAAGTCGATCGGCGCGCGATTGTCGCTGTGGTACGCGGCCGCGGCGACCGGGACGCTCGCGTGCCTGTTCGTCGCCGGGTACTACCTGCTGCAAGGCTACCTGATCCACGGACTCGATCTGCTGAACCAGACCGAGTTCGAACAGATCCGTGCCCACTTGGGTCCCGACTATCGCCAACTGAGCCCCGCGGTGATCAACGCGCGGATTCGGCAGACGACCAATTACGCGTCGGTGCTGTTCTATATCGACATCCGCCGGCACGGTCACGGCTCGATCTTCTTCTCCAGCAACCTCAAGGGACGTTCCATCCCGGACCTGAAGGGCAAAAGCCGCTACACCATCCAATGGCGTCCGCACGCCCTGTTGCGTGTCGGCGAGTACCTCCTGCCGCCCTATGACGTGATCGTCGCGACGCCATCGACCCAGGTCGACGGCATGATGGAGGGCTACGCCGAGGTCTGCGCGGCGCTGCTCGCGCTGATGCTCGGGATGAGCAGTGCGATCGGCTTCGGTTTGTCGCGGATCGCGCTGCGGCCGGTTCGCCTGATCCGTGAGACCGCGAGCCGGATCGGATCGGACAACCTGAGCGAACGCATCCCCGTGCCGGAGGTGCGCGACGAGATCGCGGATCTCGCGCGGTTGCTGAACGCGATGTTCGATCGCATCGAGGGTTCCTTTCGCAACGTGCGCCGGTTCGCCGCCGACGCATCCCATGAGCTCAAGACGCCCCTGTCGCTCGCGCGGCTGCACGCCGAGAAGTTGCTCGCGTCCGGGGCACTGAACGCCGAGGGCGAAGAGGGGCTGCAGACATTGCTCGAGGAGCTGTCGCGGCTCACCCATACGATCGATGATCTGCTGTTCCTGTCGCGCGCGGAAGCGCGCAGCATCTCGATCGATCTCGCGCCGCGGGACCCGGCGCCGCTGCTCGCCGCCTTCCATGCCGACGCGCAGGTCCTCGCGGAACACCGCGGCCTCACGGTGGCCTTCCATCACGAGGGCGAAGGACTCGCGGTCTGCGAGCCCCGCTGGCTGCGGCGCGTGCTGTTGAACCTCTTCAGCAACGCGGTCCACGCGTCGCCGCCCGGCGCAGCGATCCGGCTCGAATCGTACGTGAACGCGCAGGTCTGGCACGTGTCGATCGAGGACGAGGGGCCCGGCGTCCCGGTGGCCGATCAGGCGCGCATCTTCGACCGCTTCGTGCGCTTGCGTCCGACCCAGGGAGGCGACCTGGAGGGCACCGGACTCGGACTCGCGATCTGTCGTGGGATCATCGAACTGCATCACGGGCGCATCTGGGTCGAGAGCGGTCGCGACGGGCGCGGGCTGCGGGCGGTGTTCGAATTGCCCGCGGTGCCGGCGCCGCCGCGACCGATCGTCCGAGGTCACGCGGCGCAGCCCGCGCCGTCGACGTGATGTCTACATCATGCCGACGGGGACGACGGTGGGGTGACGCGGGTCAGCCAACCGAAATGCGTATTGATCGCATCGGTGGTTGGGCGCACACTCGGCATCCACAAAGATCCCTGCACGAGGTACATCGCGATGAAGCGACTCATTCTCGCCGCGCTCGCCGGCTCGCTCGCCGCGGCGCCGGCGTTCGCCGCGCTCAAAGTGGGTGCGAAGGCACCGCTCTTCACGACCGAAGCGACGCTCGCGGGCAAGCCGTTCAAGTTCTCCCTCGCCGCGGCGCTCGCGAAGGGGCCGGTGGTGCTCTATTTCTATCCGGCCGCGTTCACCAAGGGCTGCACGATCGAGGCGCATGACTTCGCGGCCGCGATGCCGAAATTCAAGAAGCTCGGCGCGACCGTGATCGGGGTCTCGCACGACACGATCACGACGCTGAACAAGTTCTCGGTCACTGATTGCCGCAAGGCGTTCCCGGTCGCCTCGGACGCGGACCAGAAGATCATGAAATCCTACGACGCGGTGCTGTGGCTCGATCCGAAGCTCGCGAACCGCACCTCCTACGTGATCGCGCCCGACGATCGGATCATCTATACCTATACGGCGCTCAATCCCAGCCATCACGTCGCGTACACGATGGCCGCGGTCGAGAAGTGGGACGCCGCGCACCGGCACGCGGCCGCTACCCGACAGGGTGAT
>JAJXYU010000328.1 GCA_021780395.1 Pseudomonadota bacterium | reverse complement strand
GCGAAATAAGCCCGAGCCGGCGGCGCGCGATGCAATTGCACGCGGATCTCACCCTGCCGGCGGTCGTCGAGGGCGGCGCGCTGCCATGGGTCCGCTCGCCGATTCCCGGCGTCGACCGGCGGATGCTCGAGCGCGACGGCGACGAGGTCGCCCGCGCGACGTCCTTGGTGCGCTACGCACCGGGCTCGGCGTTCTCCGCGCACGTGCACGGCGCCGGCGAGGAATTCCTGGTACTCGACGGCGTGTTCTCCGACGAGACCGGTGATTTTCCAGCCGGATTCTACGTGCGCAATCCCCCCGGATCGCGTCACACGCCCGCCAGCGCGCCCGGCACCGTGATCTTCGTGAAGCTGAGGCAGATGCCTGCGCAGGAGACGCGGCCGCTGCGGGTGTACACGCGCGATCCGGCGCTCTGGAAGAGCGCCGGGCCGGGCATCGAACTCGCGACGCTGTTCGAAGCACCATGGGAGCGCGTCGAGATGCTGCGGCTGTCCCGCGGACACGGCGACTTGCGCGACACCTGGCCTGACGGCGTCGAATGGTTCGTCGTCGACGGCTCGATCGAGGTCGACGGCGTCGCGCATGCGCCCGGGGCGTGGCTGCGATTCCCCCCCGGCGCGACGGTGCGGATCCGTGCGCCCGACCGGGCGATCCTGTATCGCAAGAGCGGACATCTCGCGCGAGGGACTCGATCCGCAAACGTATGAGCGGCCGGCCCTTCCCCTGGGAGTCGACGTACCCGCCGACCCTGCGCTGGGATCTGCCGGACCCGCCGACGAGCATACCCGCGCTGCTGGATGCCGCCGTGGCAAGGGACCCCGACCGGACCGCGATCGAATTTCTGGGCCAGCCCCTCCCCTATCGTGAATTGCACGCGCGTGTCGGCGCGGCCGCCGCCGGGCTCGCCGCGATCGGCGTGAACCGCGGCGTGTCCGTGGGCCTCTACCTGCCGAACACGCCGTTCCATCCGATCGCGTTCTTCGCAACGCTGCAAGTCGGGGGACACCTCGTCCACCTGAGTCCGCTCGATCCGCCGCCGCGGTTGCGTTTCAAGCTGGAGGACAGCGAGACCCGGATCCTGATCACGGTCGACGACCCGGCGCTGCTCGATCGAGCGGCGAAATTGCTCGAGCAACGCGTGATCGATCGGTTGATCGTCGCCGAGGCGCGGGACTTCGACCCGCATGCCCCCTCGCGCCCGATCCCGGACGGTGCGATCCCGTTCTCGCGTCTCGGCGGCGGCGTGCAGGCCGCGGGGGCGCCATCGATCGACCCGGACGCGCTCGCGCTGCTGCAATACACCGGTGGTACGACGGGACAGCCGAAGGGCGCGATGCTGACGCATGCGAATCTGACCGCGGCTGTCGCCGCGTATCGAGCGTGGTTCGCCGGCACCGGCACGTCGATGGGACCCGGGGATCGGCTGATCTGCGCGCTGCCGCTGTTCCACATCTATGCGTTGACGACGATCCTGTTGCTCGGCCTCGATCGTGGCGCGACCGTGCTGCTGCGACCGCGCTTCGACGTCGAGACGACGCTGCGCGACATCGAGGTCGGTCGCGCGACGTTCTTCGCCGGCGTACCGACGATGTGGAGCGCGATCGCGAATCATCCGACGATCGACCGGCGCGATCTATCCTCGTTGCGCGTGCTGAGCTCCGGCGGCGCGCCGCTGCCGACCGAGATCGTCGCGGCGATCCACCGGCGCACCGGCCGCCAGCTCGGCGCGGGCTGGGGCATGACCGAGACCGCGCCCGCCGGAACGCGCATGCTGCCGGACCAGGCGTACGCACCCGGCCTGATCGGCGTGCCGCTGCCCGGCGTCGAGATGCAGGTCGTCGCGCTCGACGATCCGCGCCGCGTGCTCGCGGCGCACGAGATCGGCGAGATCCGCGTCCGCGGCCCGAATGTCGCCAGCGGTTACTGGCGCCGGCCGGCGCAAAGCGCCGCGAGCCGCGTCGACGGCTTCCTGCTGACCGGCGACGTGGGATACCAGGACGAGCGCGGTTCCTTCTACCTCGTCGACCGCAAGGACGACATGATCATTTCCGGCGGATTCAACGTCTATCCCACGATGATCGAGCAGGCGATCTACGAACACCCCGCGGTCGAGGAAGCGCTGGTGATCG
The DNA here is from genome assembly GCA_021780395.1 of Pseudomonadota bacterium. The sequence goes on along the minus strand of JAJXYU010000328.1, from coordinate 6,515 downwards.
GGATCCCGGACGAGTATCGCGGTCAATCCGCGAAGGCGTTCGTGAAACTGCGCGCGGGTTCGACGCCGCTCACGCTCGAGTCGCTGCGCGAATTCTTGACTGAGCGGCTCGGCCGCCACGAATTGCCGGTCGCGTTGGAGATCCGCGCGGCGCTGCCGCGGACCCCGGTCGGGAAGCTCTGGCGGCGGGGCCTGATCGCAGGCCCGGCCGAGGACGCCGACGCGTCCGGGCGCCCCGACCCCTAGAACACGTCCGGACCGAACGCGCGTACGCCGGGCGCACCCGCATAGCCGAGCGCGGGCAAGCCGAAATACCCTTCGACGCTGCGCAGCAACGCATAATGGTCGTAAGGCTTTGCGGAAACGGTGCCCGGGTGAATGAATGGGGACAGGAGCACCGCGCCGACGCGCCCGCCGCCGGGTCCGAATTGGCCCGGGACCGGTCCGCCCGGCAAGCGACGCAGTCCGCAACACGCCTTGCCGGTCGATCCTTCGTCGAACGTGATCACCAGCAGGCCATCCTTGCGGAAGGCGGCCGAGCGGGTGATCCGCGGCACCCAGACCTTGAGGAAACGGTCGATCGCCCGGAGTCCACCCGGCTTGCCGTCGGCGCAGCGGGAATTGTGCCCGTCGTGGCACAGATCCGGAGTGATGAACGCGAAATTCGGCGTCGTCGCCACGGCGCGCAAATCCACCCGCAGCCGGTCGAGATTGACGACGTGGGCGTCGCAGCGCACCGCATCGTCGATGATCGAGTGGAAATACACGAACGGATCGTGCTTCGCCGCGTACTCATCGGTCCGCGTCGCGGTCTCGGTCGGATCCCGCATGCCGAGCACTCCGTGGCCGCAGGTCGCCCGTTCGCGCGCCGGATCGCGCCCCATGTCCTCCATGTAGCCTTTCCAGTCGAGCCCGGCGGCTTCGAGCTGGTCGGCGATCGTCTTGACGTTCGCCGGGTAGACGCAGCCGCTTCCCGGCAGCTGCCCATGAGCGCCGACCGGGCCGGTCGCGACGAAGTTCCGGTACACCGGGCAATCCTGCTGCGTGTCGGGGTTCGGCGCCTGGCCGCTCACCATCGCGATGTAATTGTCGAGACTGAAATGACCGACGCCGTAGTATTGCGTGAGCAGCGCGCCGCGGCGGGGCAGCGTGCGGGCGAGATAGGGGGCCGCGGAACCGGGTCCGAAGGTCGCGTGGAACGGCTCGTTCTCGAGTACGATCACGAAGACGTGGCGGATCGGCGGCGCCACACCGTGGGCGGACGCCGCGAAGGCGGCGGACACCGCGCCGATCGACAACGGGATCCATGCGAAGAGCATGGCGGCGAAACGCAGCGGCGACTTCATCGACGAACCTCCGGAATCGTTCGAGCAGCGCTCAAGACTAGCAAACCCGGATGACGAACGGGTGACCGTGCCACCACCCGGAACGGCGCACGCCCTCAGCGGTCGAACTTCGTCGACAGGATGATTGACGAGATCGTGCGCTCGACGCCGGCGATCGCGCCGATACGATCGATGATCTCGTCCATTTCCGCGACGCTCGCGGTCGCCGCGACCGCGATCAAGTCGAGCTCCCCGCTCACCGAATGCAGCACCCGGACCGCCTTGATCCGGCGCAACTCGGCGATCACGCCGCGCGCCTCCTTCGGACCCACCTTGATCGAGACGTGCGCGCGCACGGCGCCCTGCGCATGCTCGGGTGCGATGCGCACCGAATAGCCACGGATCACGCCCTGACGCTCGAGTCGGCGCAGGCGGCTCTGCACGCTCGTGCGCGAGCGTCCAACCGCGCGTGCCAGCGTGGCGATCGACGCTCGCCCATCCTCGCGCAGCATCGCGAGCAACTTCTCATCGATCGGATCGGACATTTCGACCAACTCGATAGTCGAATTAACCTGAATTGTACGTCATTTTAGCGCATTCGACGATACCCATCGACCGCGTGCGGGCCAAGAATAAGCGCCATTCCAGCAGCGGTTCAGAATCCGGAGACAACATGAAGAACGTGGTCGTGGTGGGCGCGGGCAAGATCGGCGCGATGATCACCGAAAACCTGGCTGGATCGGGAGATTACGCGGTCACGATCGTGGATCGTTCGAGCGCGCAGCTCGAGCGGCTCGAGACCACGCGACCGGTGACCAAGCTCGCGGTCGACATCGAGGACGCGGCCGGGCTGCAGCGCGCGGTCGCCGGACGGTTCGCGGTCCTGAGCGCCGCCCCCTATCACGCGACCCGGGCGATCGCGGAGGCCGCGAAGGCGGGCGGCGCCCATTATCTCGACCTCACCGAGGACGTCGCGAGCACGCGCGCGGTCAAGCAGCTCGCAAACGGCGCGCACACCGCATTCATTCCGCAATGTGGTCTCGCACCGGGATTCATCACCATCGTGGCCGCAGACCTCGCGTCCCGATTCGACGAGTTGCACGACGTGCGGATGAGGGTCGGCGCGCTGCCAAAATTCCCGTCGAACGCGCTGAACTACAACCTCACCTGGAGCACGGACGGGGTGATCAACGAGTACTGTCAGCCGTGCGAGGCGATCGTGAACGGCGAGCGCCGCGAGACGCAGCCGCTCGAGGAACTCGAGGAGTTCTCCCTCGACGGCGACCGTTACGAGGCGTTCAACACCTCCGGCGGTCTCGGCACGATGTGCGAGACGCTCGCCGGCAAGGTGCGCAACCTGAACTATCGGACGATCCGCTATCCCGGGCACGCCGCGCTGATGAAGGTCCTGTTGAACGACCTGCGGCTGCGCGACCGTCGCGAGTGGCTGAAGGAGATCCTCGAGAACGCGATACCGGCGACCCTGCAGGACGTCGTGATCGTGTTCGTCACGGTGACCGGTCTGCGTGACGGTCAGCTGCACCAGGAGACCTACGCCAACAAGGTCTACGCGGCGCCGGTCGGCGGGCGCGTGCGCAGCGCGATCCAGATCACCACCGCGGCGGGCATCTGCGCCGTGCTCGACCTGCTCGCCACCGGCGAGTTGCCGCAGGCGGGTCTCGTGCGGCAAGAGCAGATCGCGCTGCCAAAATTCCTCGCGAACCGGTTCGGCCGCGTCTATTCGGTCACCGGCGGCGCGGATCCGACGCGCGGCGCCTGACTCCGCGCTCGACGCGCGCCTCAGGGCTCGGTCGCGGCGGGCGCCGTCGATTCCTCGCGACGTTCCGCGCGCGCGTCGAGCGCGCGGATGAATCGATCGATTTCCGGCAGCACCGGCGCGCGGGCGCGCGCCGGCAGGCTGAGCGCGGCGACCGTGTCGGCATGCCGCAGTCCAGGCAGGATCCGCAAGGTCACGTCGACCCCGCGGGCCTGCAGCGCGGCCGCCAGGTTGCGCGAATTCTTCGGCCAGACCGTCTCGTCGGCGCCGCCATGGACGAGCAGCATCGGCGGGGCGCCGGGATGCGCGAAGTGGATCGCCTGCGAGGCCGGCAACGCGTCCTGCGGACCGAAGATGTCCACGAGATCGGCTTCGACGAGCGGCAGGAAATCGTATGGACCGGACAACCCGATCACGCCGGCGATCCGTGGACGTTCCCGCCCCGCGGCCGCGAAGTGCCGGGCGTCGAGCGCGACCAGCGCTGCGAGCTGCGCGCCGGCCGAATGCCCCATCAGCACGAGTCGGTCCGGATCGTGGAATTCCCGGGCATACGCAGCCGCCCAGGACGCGGCGAGGGCGGCGTCCTGCATGAAGCCCGCCATCCGGACCTGCGGATACAGGCGGTAGTTCGGAACGACCGCGACGCAGCCGATCCCGGCAAGCGCGGCGCCGACGAACCGGTAATCGCGCTTGTCACCGTTCGACCAGCGACCGCCGTGCCAGAACACGACCACCGGACGCGGCGCCGCGGGCACCGCATCCGGCACGTACACGTCCATGCGCTGACGAGGATCGAGGCCGTAGGGCACGTCGCGCCGACGCGTGTATGCACCGAGAACCGCCGGCAGGTTCGCCGCCGCGAACGCCGCGCGGGAACCGACCGCCTCGGCGAGGCTGGCGATTCGTTGCAACCAGGTCCACGGACCCATCGCGGCGCCGCTCACCGGCAGCGGAAGGTCGGTCGACCGCCGGGCTCGAGAAGCCCCCAATCGACCAGCGTCCGATGCGCGTCGGCGGCGTCCTCGGTGAACCAGGCGGACGCGCTGCCAAGCCGGAAGGTGTAGCCCCAGGCGTCCATGTCCCGGAGCATCCGGGCCCGCCCGACCTCCGGGACGTGGTCGGCGAGCGCGATCTGCAGATAGCAGACCGCGTTCTCCTCGGCGAAATCGCCGCCCGCGTCGGTGTCGAGACCGGTTCGCCGCTCTGCGGTCATGCACACGTAGTGGCAAGCCTCGTGCAGCACCGAATGCACCGGCGTATCCGCTCGCACGTAGAGACGATCGCCGATCAGTCCGGCCTCCGGTTCACCCCAGTAGGAGCCGGGGATCGACTCGCCGAGCGCGACGCGCTCGATCTGCAATCCGTAGCGCGCGAGGAGCACGGCGAGACCGACCGGATCGAGTTCGCCGAAGGATCGCACACCGGCGCCGGCCGCGGGCATCCCTATTTCAAGCTCGCAATGCGCCGCATCGCGATCGCGGCGAGCTCGCGGGCCATCTGCCGGCGCAGCCGATCCGCCTCGTGCTGCTTCGCGAGCACCGCCTGCTCCGAGAAGCTGTAGTCCTGCGACAGGCTGATCGTCTGCGGCGCGAGCAGTTCCTTGCCCGCGTGCCGGACCGAATAAGTGACCGTGTAGATCAGCAGGTATTCGGTGGGGATGTTGCGCGCGGACACCGACAACACCCGTTGCTCGACCGAATCGCGGCTCACGTCCACCGTCGCGGTCGCGGTGGCGTCGCTGTACTCGAGGGTCGCGCCCGCGTCGCGCAACTGCTGGCCGAACATCCGCGCGAAGTCCGAATACGGATCGCTGAACGACAGATGGGGACGATCGAGCACGGCGGGCAGCGGCGCGGTGCCGGCCAGTCGGAATCCGCATCCTGCGGCGACCGCGGCGAGCGCGGCGAGCGCGGTCCAGCGCGATGCCGACCGACGCAGGACGGCGGACCGATCAGACGACCACATTCACGAGCTTTCCCGGAACGACGACGACCTTGCGGATCGCGGCGTCGCCGACGAACCGGCGCACCGCGGGATCGGCGAGCGCCGCCGCCTGCACCGCGTCGGTCGCGGCGCCCGACGGCACCGCGACCCGGCCGCGCAGCTTGCCGTTGACCTGCACGACGATCTCGATCATCGACTGCTCGAGCGCCGCGGCGTCGACTTCCGGCCAGCGCTCGTCGATGATCGCGGTCTCGTGACCCAATGCGCGCCACAGCGCATGAGCGACGTGCGGGACGATCGGCGAAAGGCACACGACCGCGATCTGCAGCCCCTCCTGCAGCACCGCACGATCCTGCACGGTGCGGGGCTCGAAACGCCCGAGCGCGTTCATCAGCTCCATGACTGCGGCGATCGCGGTGTTGAAGGTGCGCCGGCGGCCGATGTCGTCGGTGACCTTGGCGAGCGTTTGATGGGACAGGCGCCGGATCGTCCGTTGCGCCTCATCGAGTCCCGTCCGTTCGAGCGGCCCGGCAGGCCCGGCCTGGACATGGTCGTGAACCGCCTTCCACAACCGCTTGAGGAAGCGGTAGGCGCCCTGCACGCCTTCGTCCGACCACTCGAGCGTCTGCTCCGGTGGTGCGGCGAACATCGTGAACAGCCTCGCGGTATCCGCACCGTACTCCGCCACGAGCGCCTGCGGATCGACCCCGTTGTTCTTCGACTTCGACATCGTGACGACGCCGCCCGAGATCACCTCACGCCCATCGGCGCGCAGGACCGCGGTTCGCCGCTTGTCGTGAGGATCGACGCGCATCTCGACGTCGGCGGGATTGAAATACTCGATCCGCCCCGACGCGGGCTTGCGGTAGAAGACCTCGTTGAGCACCATGCCCTGCGTGAACAGGTTCGTGAACGGCTCCTCGAACGGCACCAGCCCGATGTCGTGCATCACCCGGGTCCAGAACCTCGAGTACAGCAGGTGCAGGATCGCGTGCTCGATCCCGCCGATGTACTGGTCGACCGGCAACCAGTAGTCGACCCGCGAATCGACCATCGCGGCGGCGTTGTCGTTGCACGCGTAGCGCAGGAAGTACCACGACGAGTCGACGAACGTGTCCATCGTATCGGTCTCGCGGCGGGCGGGCGCACCGCAGCGTGGGCAGCGGCACGCGAGGAACGCCTCGTGCTTCGCGAGCGGGTTGCCGCTGCCATCCGGTACGAGGTCCTCCGGGAGCAGCACCGGCAGGTCCGGGTCCGCCACGGGCACCGGCCCGCAGTCCGCGCACTGCACGATCGGGATCGGACAGCCCCAGTACCGTTGCCTCGAGATCCCCCAGTCGCGCAGCCGCCAAATGGTCCGTCGCTCTCCGAGCCCGGCCTGCTCCAGATCGGCGGCGATCGCAGCGACCGCCGTTGCGGAGTCCATCCCGTCGTAGCGCCCGGAATCGACGCAGCGGCCGTGCTCCGCGT
>JAJXYU010000175.1 GCA_021780395.1 Pseudomonadota bacterium | reverse complement strand
GGGTGCATCCGGATCGACTCCGCGAGGTACCGGTAGCTCGGTGCGTCGTGAGCAACCACGGCGCCGAGCGCGGGCAGCACGTTGAACGAGTACAGATCGTACACCTTGCCGAGCGCCGGCAGCGTCGGCTTCGAGAATTCCAGCACCAGGAGCTGCCCGCCGACCTTCAGGACCCGGTGCATCGACGCGAGCGCGGCCGCCTTGTCGGTGACGTTGCGCAGTCCGAAGCCGATGGTCACGCAATCGAAGGCGCCGTCCGCGAACGGCAGCGCTTCGGCGTTCGCGACGACGCAGTCGACGTTGCCGGCGATCCCGTGGTCGAGTATCCGGTCGCGGCCGCGCAGCAGCATCGCCGCGTTGATGTCGGAGAGGATCACGCGTCCGCCCTTGCCGACCTGGCGCGCAAGCCCGATCGTGAGGTCGCCGGTGCCGCCGGCGACGTCGAGCGCGGTCTGGCCGGGACGCAGGCCCGCGACCGCGAGCGTGAACCGCTTCCAGAGCCGATGCACGCCGAACGACATCAGGTCGTTCATCAGATCGTACTTGCCGGCGACGCTCTCGAATACCGACCGCACGCGGCGGGACTTCTCCGCCCAGTCGACCGTCTCGAAGCCGAAATCGGCCGTTCGTCGTGGTTCGTTCATCTCGCGCTCACCGCTCGCCGACAACGCGTCATTGTAGCCGTTTCGGCCGCGGAATCAGACCCGCCGCGGCCGGCCCGCCGCGGCGCAACGCTCCAGGTAGCGCGACCAGTTGGCGCCGTGGTTGCGTCCGAGCTCGTACAGCAGGGCAAAGCTGTACAGCCCGGTATCGTGACCGTCGTCGAAGCTGAGGCGCAGCGCATACTGGCCGATCGGATCCACGCCGCGGATCCCGACGTTCTCCTTGTCGGTCACGAGCAGTCCTTCGCCGCCGCCGTGGCCCTTGACCTCGGCGGACGGGGAGAACACGCGCAGGTACTCGAACGGCAGTTCGAAGTGCGCGCCGTCGTCGAACGTGATCTCCAGGATGCGCGACGCGGTGCGCAGCTTGATCTCGGTGGGGGTCGGTGTCCGGCTCACAGGATGTACCTCGACAGATCCTCGTCGCGGGCGAGCTCGCCGAGATGCCGCTCGACGTATTCCTGGTCCACGACGACCCGCGCGCCGCCGCGATCCGCGGCTTCGAACGACACCGACTCGAGCAGGCGTTCCATCACGGTGTGCAGGCGGCGCGCACCGATGTTCTCGGTTCGTTCGTTGACCTCGAACGCGACCTCGGCGAGGCGGCGCACGCCGGCGGCCTCGAATTCCAGCGTGACGCCTTCCGTCGCGAGCAGGGCCGCGTACTGGCGGCACAGGGACGCGTCCGGCTCGGTGAGGATCCGTACGAAGTCCTCGACCGACAGCGACCGCAGCTCGACGCGGATCGGCAGCCGGCCCTGCAGTTCCGGGATCAGGTCGGAGGGTTTCGACATGTGGAACGCGCCCGACGCGATGAACAGCACGTGGTCGGTCTTCACCGCGCCGTACTTGGTGTTCACGGTGCAGCCCTCGACCAGCGGCAAGAGGTCGCGCTGGACGCCTTCACGGGACACGTCCGCACCGGCGGTTTCCTGGCGGCGGGCGATCTTGTCGATCTCGTCGATGAACACGATCCCATTCTGCTCGGCGTTCTGCACCGCGCGGGTCTTGAGATCCTCCTCATCGATCATCTTGGCCGCTTCCTCCTCGGTCAGGAGCTTCAGCGCCTCCGGGATCTTCAACTTGCGTTGACGGGGGCGTCCGCCGCCGAGATTCTGGAACATCGACTGCAATTGCTGCGTCATCTCCTCCATCCCGGGCGGCGCCATGATCTCGACGCCCGTGGTCGGGGTGCGCACCTCGATCTCGACCTCCCGGTCGTCGAGCGCGTGCTCGCGCAGCATCTTGCGCAGCCGTTGCCGGGTCTCCGGATCGCGCGGCGATGAATCGGCCGGTCCGTCCGTCCGCGCACTCGGCAACAACGCATCGAGCAGCCGTTCCTCCGCGGCATCGGCGGCGCGGTAACGCACCCGTTCGACCTCCCGTTCGCGCGTGGTCTTGACCGCGATCTCCACCAGATCGCGGACGATGGAATCGACTTCGCGACCGACGTAGCCCACTTCGGTGAATTTCGTCGCCTCGACCTTCAGGAACGGTGCCTGCGCGAGCTTCGCCAGGCGGCGCGCGATCTCGGTCTTGCCGACACCGGTCGGGCCAATCATTAGGATGTTCTTCGGGGTGATCTCGGCGCGTAGCGCCGGGTCGACACGGCCGCGCCGCCAGCGATTGCGCAGCGCGATCGCGACCGCCCTCTTCGCGTCGTGCTGGCCGACGATGTGCTTGTCGAGTTCCTCGACGATCTCGCGGGGGGTCATTTGCGACATCGGCCCTACAGCTCCTCGATCGTCAGATTCCGGTTCGTGTAGATGCAGATCTCCGCGGCGATGCCGAGCGCACGCTCGACGACCTCGCGGGCGCCGAGCTCGGTCGCACGCAGCAGCGCGAGCGCCGCGGCCTGCGCGAACGCACCGCCCGAACCGATCGCGATCAGGTCGTGCTCCGGCTCGATCACGTCGCCGGTTCCGGAGATCATGTACGAGCGTTCCGCGTCGGCGACGCACAGCAATGCTTCGAGCCGGCGCAGGCTGCGATCGGTCCGCCAGTCCTTCGCGAGTTCGATCGCGGCCCGGGTGAGGTTGCCGTATTTCTCCAGCTTGCCCTCGAAGCGCTCGAACAGCGTGAACGCATCGGCCGTGCCGCCGGCGAAGCCCGCGAGCACCTTGCCGCCGTAGAGGCGGCGCACCTTGCGCGCATTGCTCTTGATCACGGTCTGGCCGAGGGTTACCTGGCCGTCGCCGCCGAGCGCGACGTGGCCACCGCGCCGAACCGCGAGGATCGTCGTGCCGAGCATCGCGCCGGGGCGGTGCTGGAAAGGGTCGTCCAAGTTCATGTGCACCGGCTCGATCGACGGGAAACGGCGGAGGTTGGGGGTGGAACGGTGGATTTCAAGGTCGGGTACGTCGCCGTGCGCGTGGATGCGAGGCGTCGTACACGCTCGCGAGGTGCTGAAAGTCGAGATGCGTGTAGATCTGGGTCGTCCCGATGTTCGCATGGCCGAGGAGTTCCTGCACCCCGCGCAGGTCCGCGCTCGACTCGAGCAGGTGAGTCGCGAACGAGTGCCGGAAGAGGTGCGGATGCACGCGCACGGCGATGCCCTGCCGTCGCGCCCACAGCGCGACGCGCTGCTGGATCGCGCGTGGCGAGAGCCGCCGGCCGTCGCGGCTCTGGAACAGCGCCCGTCCGGTGCCGCCCGGGTGTTCGCCGAGCCAGGCGGCGAGTGCGGTGCGGGCGGCGCGACCGATCGGGACGATGCGCGTCTTCGCGCCCTTGCCGAGTACGCGGACGGTCGCATCGGCGAGATCGACGTCTCCCCGGTTCAGGCCGGCGAGCTCCGCGAGGCGCAGACCCGAGGAGTACAGCAGCTCCATGATCGCCTTGTCGCGCGCCGACAAGCGGTCGTCCGCCCGGAACGACAGGAGCCGGGCCATCTGGTCGACGTCGAGGGTCGAGGGCAGACGCCGCTCGCCGCGCGGCGCGCGTATCCCCTCGGCCGGGTTGCGTTCGACCACGGCCTCACGGCGCAGATAGCCGTAGAAGCTGCGGATCGCGGATAGGCGGCGTTGCACGCTGCGCGGCGAGAGGCCCGAGGCGTGCTCGGCCGCCGCGAACGCGCGTATCGAGGCGCCGTCGAGATTGCGCCAATCCCCCGACCTGCGCTGCTCGAGGTGCCGCGCGAGCGACTCGAGGTCGCGCCGATAGGCGGCCGCGGTGTGCGGGCTCATGCGCCGTTCCAGGCGCAGGTGCGCGCAGAAGCGCTCGATCCAGTCGCGCAGCGCGGCGCTCAGGGCGCGCTCCTGCAAGCGGCTCAGCGCGTCAGCGCGTGCGCGATCAAGTCGCCGATCCGGATCAGGAAATCGGTGCTCATCGCCGGGTGGAAGCGCTCCGCGTCGCTCGCCCCGATCGCGAGCAGGCCGAGGCTGCCCTTCGGTCCGAGCGGAGTCAACGCGACCGATCCGATCTCCACCGTGTCCGCGCCGAAGAGGTAATCACGCTGCGAATCGCGGATCTGGCCGCACCGGGGCTTGCCCGACGCGAGGAGCGACTCGAAGGATTTCAGATTCGCATCGGCCGGCTCGGTAATGCGCAGGAAGCGTTGTCCGGCCGTCTCGAGCCCGCTGCCCGCCGGCAGGAACAGGACCAGCACCGAATGCATCGCCTCGAAGTCCTCGCGCATCGAGGTCTCGATCGCCGCGACGGTCGCCGGCAGGTCGCGGGCGCGGATCAGGCGCTGCGCGAGGCGGTGGATCCGGTCGGCGAGCGCATCGTTCGCGCGCGCGACCTCGACCAGATCCTTCAGCCGACGTTCGAGCGCGTGGTTGCGCTCGCGCAGAACCTCGATCTGACGCTCGACCAGGCTCACCGTCGCGGTCCGATCCCGCAGGTGGGGCAGCCGCAGCTTCGCGAGCAGCGCGGCGTTGCGCTCGAAGAAGTCCGGGTTCGTCTGCAGGTAATCCGCGACCCGGTCGTCGCTCATCGCCTCTTCTTTCACTCCGCGCGCGGAATGGGTCGTCATCGGTGCTCGCTCCGGGTGGAAAGACCCATCATAGCTCGATCGAACCGGTGAAAACGACATTCGCGGGTCCGGTGAGCCAGGCCGTACTGCCCTCGCCCGGCCAGCGCACCTGCGCGCGTCCGCCGCGCAGATCCACGTCGACCTCGGCGTCGAGGCGGCCGTCGTGGCGACCGACGGCGACCGCGGCGCATGCCCCGGTGCCGCAGGCGAGGGTCTCGCCGACGCCGCGCTCGTATACCCGCAGCGAGACGTGGCCGCGGTCGTGGATCTGCAGGAAGCCGACGTTCACCCGCCGCGGGAACGCCGGGTGTCGCTCGATCGCGGGTCCGAGGGTGGCGACCGGCGCGGACTCGACGTCCTCGACGTAGACGACGGCGTGGGGATTGCCGACCGACACGGCCCCGACCCGCACCTCGAGGTCGCCGATGCGGATCGGGTACGAGGGCGCGGCGCAGGGTGCCGTCATCGGCAGCGAGCTCGGCTCGAAATCCGGCGCGCCGATCTCGACCGATACGCGGCCGTCCTCCCCGATCCGCGCGTGGACCGTGCCCCCGGGGCTGCCGAGCGCGAGTTCGCGGCGGCGCGCCGGATCGCGTGCATGCAGCAGGGCTGCGACGCAACGCGCGCCGTTGCCGCACTGCTCGACCTCGCCGCCGTCCGCGTTGAAGATCCGATAGTAGGCGCGCGTCGCCGGATCGCGCGGCGGCTCGAGCATCAGCGCCTGGTCGAAGCCGATTCCGGTGTGACGGTCCGCGAGACGCCGCAGTGACGCGGCGTCCATCGCGCGCCCGCGGAAGTCGTCGGGCGCGTCGAAGACCAGGAAGTCGTTGCCGAGCCCTTGCATCTTCCAGAAGTCGAGCCGCATCGGCCGAGGATAGCCGATGCGCTCCCCGGGATGCGAGCGCGAGGGCTTGCGGATTCGAAGCCCCCGACTTAGCCTTGCCTCGGCCGAGGACGGCCGGGGAACAGTGGAGGCGGGGAGCGCATGCGCCACATCATGGTCCTGAATGCAAAGGGTGGTTGCGGCAAGAGCACGATCGCGACGAATCTCGCGGTGTTCTTCGCGCGCGACGGCCACGAGACCTGCATCGCCGATTACGATCCGCAGCGCTCGAGCCTCGACTGGCTCGCGACGCGCCCGCACGATCTGCCCGCGATCACCGGCGTACCGGCCTTCGAGGAAGGCATACGCAACGTGCCCCGCAATACCGAGGTCCTCGTGATCGACGCTCCGGCGCGGGTGCATGGCACGGAGCTCAACGAACTGGTGCGACGTGCCGAGACGATCCTGGTCCCGGTCCTGCCCTCGACGATCGACATCAAGGCCTGCGGGCACTTCATGGCGGAATTGCAGGAGATCGGCAAGGTCTCGCGCAAGCAGGCGCGACTCGCGGTGGTGGCGAACCGGGTCCGCGAATACACGCTGATCTACGAGGAGCTCGAGCGTTACCTCAAGCACCTGAAGGTGCCGTACCTCGGCGCGCTGCGCGAGGCGCAGAACTACGTGCGTGCCTACTCACGCGGCATGGGCGTCCTGGAGCTGCCCGAGTACCTCGCCTGGCCCGACTGGCGGCAGTGGGAGCCGATCTGCGCCTGGCTCGACAGCAAGCGCAGTCAACCCTGAAGCGCGATCCGGCGAGGCGCGGCCCGGGCGCGCCCGGGTGCCGGCCGTGCAGGTGAGTCTCGTCCGTAGCGGGCGCAGGTACCGCGCCGGCGGGTCCGAGTCGCTGCTCGATGCGGCGATCGCCGCCGGCGTGCGACTCGCGCACGGCTGCCGGCGCGGCAACTGCGGCGCCTGCCGGGCGCGATTGGTGCGCGGCGAGGTCGACTATCCCGACGGACCGCCGCTCGGCCTGGGGCCGACGGACGCTGCCGAGGGGTTGATCCTGATGTGCCGCGCGCGGGCGCGCGGCGACCTCGAAATCGACGTCGACGAGGTGCGGCATCCGGACGAGGTGACCGTGCACCGGCTGCCGTGCCGGATCGCCCGCGCCGAGCGGCTCGCGCGCGACGTGCTCGCGCTGCATCTGCGCCTGCCGCCCGTCGCGGCCTTCACGTTCCTGCCCGGCCAGTATCTCGACGTCCTGCTGCCGCAGGGCCAGCGACGCAGTTTCTCGATCGCATGTCCGCCGCACGATGCCGGGACGATCGAGCTGCACGTGCGCCGCGTGCCGGGCGGAGAGTTCACCGAGTCGCTGTTCGCGGCCGACCCGACCGACCGGCTGCTCACGATCGAAGGCCCGCGAGGTTCGTTTCGCTATCGTCCGCCAAACCTCGACGCGACGTCGGACCCGGCACCGCTCCTGCTCGTCGCGGGCGGCACCGGCTATGCGCCGATCCAGGCGATCCTGAGGCATGTCGTCGAGCGCGGCGCGTGTCGGGACGTGCGCCTGTACGTCGGCGCACGGAGCGCGGCCGATCTCTACGCGGACGCGAGGATCCGCGAGATCGCACGCCGGGCGCCGCGGCTGCGCTACCACCCGGTGGTGTCGGAACCCGCGGCGGATTGGACCGGCCGGCGCGGATTCGTGCACGAGGCGGTGCTCGCCGACCTCGAGACGCTCGCGCCGTTCGACACCTATGCCTGCGGCCCGCCGGCGATGATCGAGGCCGTGCGCCGCACGTTCCCGACGCGGTGCGCCGATCCCGAGCGGCTCTATGTCGATTCGTTCGAATAGCCGCCGGACCGGCCGAGCGCCCAGCGCGACAGCGCCTCGACGAGCGCCGGGTCCTCCGGCGATCGCGCCTCGATCCGGGGTCCGGCGATTCCGAGCGACGCGAGCGCGTCCGCGACCCGCCCGGCGGGCACCAGCCAGTGCAGTCGATCGAGCGCCGCGCGCAACGTTGGCGTCGAGATCGCGAGCAGCGCCGTCGCGATCTCGACGCTGGTCGCCGTGACGACCTGCAGCGCCCCGCCGTCGAGCTGCGCTTCGAGTTCGCGCAGCCGCGCGGAGTCCGGCGCTGCGGGCGCACGACGATAGACGTCGACCGGCACGACCCGCGCGCCGCGCGCCTCGAGTTCCCGCGCGAGCAGGTCGCGGCCGCCGACGCCCTTGACGAGCAGCACGCGACGTCCGCCGAGATCCGCGAACGCGGGTTCGGCGAGCAGATGTTCGGTATCGAATCCGCCGCGCGGCGTGATCGCGACCCGGTAGCCTGCGAGATCCAGGACACGGCGCGTCGCGGGACCGATCGCGGCGATCTCGAGGTCACGGCGCGATCCGAGCAATCCGGCGCCATGCCGTACTGCGTTCGCGCTGGTGAACACGACGAGGTCGAACGCATCCCCCGCGGCGATGCGCCGCGCAAGCCCGGCGGGCGGCTCCAGCGCGTCGATCGTGATCGCGGGCAGCGCGAACGCGGTCGCGCCGTGCGCTTCGATCAGACTGCACAACCCGGCCGACTGCGCCAGCGGCCGTGTCACGATCACGCCGACGCCCGCGAGCCGGCGCATCGTGCTCAGCCCGCGGCGAACGTGTCGAGGATCTCGCGCGCTCCCGCCGCGAGCATCCGTTGCGCGAGCGCTTCGCCGAGCGCCGCGGCCGCATCGGCGGCGCCGCTCAGCTCATCGCGCAGCATCCGGTGGCCATCGGGCGCGGCAACGAGCCCGCGCAGCGCGAGGCGCCCGCCGTCGAGCGTCGCATGGGCGGCGACCGGTGACTGGCAGCTGCCGCCGAGGCGCCGCGAGAACGCGCGCTCGGCGTCCACCGCCATGCGCGTCGGCGGATGCTCGAGCGCGGCGAGGCGCGCGAGGATCGCCGTGTCACCCGCACGGCATTCGACGCCGATCGCACCCTGGCCGACCGCCGGCAGCGACACCTCGAGCGGCAATCGCGCCGCGATCCGCGACTCCCAGCCGAGCCGTGCGAGACCGGCGCATGCGAGCACGATCGCGTCGAGCGAACCCTCGTCGAGCCGTCGTACACGGGTATTCAGATTGCCCCGCAGCGCCTCGATCCGCAGGTCGGGACGCGCGGCGAGGAGCTGGGCGCGCCGGCGCAGGCTCGCGGTGCCGACGCGTGCGCCGTCCG
>JAJXYU010000304.1 GCA_021780395.1 Pseudomonadota bacterium | reverse complement strand
AGACCCTGGTTGCGATACGACGGGAACAGCATGTCGCCCGGGCGCAGCGCCATGCACTGCGCGACCGAGACGGCCTCCTCGCCGAGGCTGCGCATGTAGAACGTGATCTTGCCCGAGCGTTGATTGCGCTGCATGCGATCGTCGTAGATCCGCGTCAGCAGCATGTGCCGCAGCCCGACCTGCAACTCCGCGGCGTCGAGGTGCGGATGCCAGGGTCCGACCGCATCGTGCGCATCGTCGAGCACGCGCACCAGTTCGATCGACAGGTAACCGATGTCACGGGC
Organism: Pseudomonadota bacterium; assembly: GCA_021780395.1. The sequence continues at coordinate 8,457 of JAJXYU010000304.1, read as the reverse complement.
GCGGGCATTCACGTCCGGCCGCGGCACGGCGCCGGCCGGTGAGAGCTGCAGGTAGCTGAAATCCGGCGATTCGCCGGGCCGGGCCGGGGTGGGCGGCAGGTGCAGACGAGGACTTCGCGGCATGCCGATCAATCTACGTCCATGGCCGCCGGAATGTTGATTTTCATTGAACCAAACCGAATAATACGGAAAATTAGTTCAATTTTATTGTCCATAATGGAAAATAATCGTCAATTTCGTCTCGATGCGCTCGATCTCAAGATCCTGCGGATCCTGCAGCACGAAGGCGCGCTGCCGGTCGCCGAGGTCGCCGCACGCGTGCATCAATCGACGACCACCTGCTGGCGACGCATCCAGCAACTCGAGCAACAGCGCGTGATCCGGGGCCGGGTCGCGCTGCTCGACCGCGCGGCGCTCGGGCTCGACGTCACGATCCTCGCGCACGTGAAGCTCGCGACCACGGGTCGCGACGCGATCGCCAAGTTCGAGGAGGCGATCCGCGACCGCAGCGAAGTCCTCGAGTGCTACACCCTGACCGGGGAGTGGGATTTCCTGTTGAAGATCGTCACGAAGAACATCAAGTCGTTCGAGGCGTTCTACCTCGATTACCTCTCGCGGATACCGTTCGTGCAGTCGGTGAACTCCTCGGTCGCGGTCACGGTGATCAAGGAATCGACCGCGTTGCCGCTCGGCTGAGCGCATAGCGCCCGTCGCGCTCATCCGGCGCGGCTGTGCGCTTACGCCAGCGAGCCTGCGAACCGGCGGATGCGCGCGCTCGCCTCGCGCAGCACCGGCTCGTCCGTCGCGATGAAGACGCGAACGAACCCGGCGGTTTCCCGTCCGAATGCGCCACCGTCGAGCACCGCGACGCGCTCGGCCTCGTAGAGTCCGCGCATGAACTGGTAGCCCGTGAGCCCGGTCGCGCGCACGTCGATCAGCATGAACATTCCGGTCTCCGGAGCTGCGCAGGCGAGGTTCTTCGCGCCGCGCAGTTCGCCGAGCAGCAGCGACCGGCGGACCGCGCAGTACTCACGGGTGCGCGCCTCGGCCTGCGGCGCGATCGAGATCGCGGTCGCCGCCGCCTCCTGCACGAAGCCGGGCAATCCGAACAGCATGCACATCACCAGCGACTCGACGTGGCCCGCGAACTCGCGTGGTCCGACGACCCAACCGGCGCGCCAACCCGGCATCGCGTGCGTCTTCGACAGGCTGCAGATCGTGATCACTTGTTCCGGCAAGCGCGTCGCGAGCCCCGGGACCTGCCCGCCCGGCGCGATGCCGGCATACACCTCGTCGGCGACGACCCACAGTGAATGGCGTTCGGCGAGGTCGCCGATCACCGCGAGTTCCGCTTCGTTCGTGATCACGCCGGTGGGATTGCTCGGCGTCGCGAGGAAGATTGCGCGGGTCCTCGGCGTGATCGCCCGCTCGAGCGCAGCCAGGTCGATCCGGAAGCCGCGCTGAGCGGGTGCCGGCACGCGCACCAAGCGTGCGCCGGACACCTCGATCGTCGCCGGATAGGTGGTGTACATCGGATCGAACGAGATCACCTCGTCGCCCGGTCCGGCAAGGCACAGCGACGTCGCGAACAGGCCGTTCTGCGCGCCGGCGAGCACGACGACTTGATCGGCGCTCACCCGCTGGCCGGTTCGCGCCGCGTGCAAACCCGCGATCGCCTCGCGCAAATGCTGTCGTCCGGTGGTCGGGGTATAGTGCGTGTCGCCCGCGCGAATGCGCTCGATCGCGCGCTCGCGCACCGGATCCGGCGTATCGAGGTCCGGATCCCCGGCGCTCAGCAGGATCACGTCCTCGCCGCGCTCGCGCGCCGCGCGGGCCTCGTAGTGCGTGATCCAGGCGTCGGCGCCGTCGCCGGCGATACGTTCGACCAGTTCGGAAAACTTCATCGTCTCGATCCTCTCGTCTTGCCTAGCGCACGACCGACTTGCATACTTCCGCCCCCGTGACGCGCACTTGAGCGCGCACCCAGCAGGGGCTCACCGATGTCGATCACTGTCGGGCGGTATCTCGTCGAAACCTTGGCCGTCAATGATATCGACACCGCGTTCGGAATTCCCGGCGTTCACACCCTCGAGCTCTATCGCGGGCTCGCGCATTCGAAGATGCGGCACGTGCTGGTGCGCCACGAACAGGGCGCGGGGTTCGCGGCGGACGGCCACGCGCGCGCGAGCGGCCGGCCGGCGGCGGTCTTCGTGATCTCCGGGCCCGGGCTCACCAACGTACTGACCCCGGCCGGGCAGGCGTACTCCGATTCGGTCCCGTTGCTTGTGGTCGCGAGCACGCCGCCGCGACCGACCCTCGGCAAGGCGTGGGGCGTCCTGCATGAACTGCGCGATCAACACGCGCTCGCCGACCGCGTGTTCGGCGTCGCCCGCTCGGCGCGTTCCGCGGCCGACGTGCGCGACCATCTGCGCGCCTGCCTCGCATCGCTGCGCAGCGGACGGCCCCGTCCGGCGTATCTGGAGGTGCCGCTCGATCTGCTCGGCGAGGACACCGACCTCGTGCCGGAACGGTTTTCCGCCCCCTCCGCGCCCGGTGCCGGCGATCCGGCGGCGCTCGAGGAGACGATCCGGACGCTGAACGCGGCGGAGCGTCCGCTGATCGTCGCCGGGGGCGGCGCGGTGCATGCGGCGGCCGAACTGCGCCTAGTCGCCGAGCGCCTCGACGCGCTGCTCGTGACGACGACCGCCGGCAAGGGGATCCTGCCGGACCGTCATGAAGCGCACCTCGGCGCTTCGCTCCCGTACCGTGAGACGCAGGAACTCGCGGCGTCCGCGGACGTCGTGCTCGCGGTCGGGACGGAGATCGCCGAGACGGACATCTACTGGTCGACCCGGCTCGCGCTCAGCGGCCGGATGATCCGCATCGACGTCGATCCAGCGAAACTCGCCGACCACTACGGCGCCGCGGTGCCGATCCTCGGCGACGCGCGGCGCGCGCTCGAGGCGATCCTGCCGGGACTCGAGTCGCGCGGCGGGTGGCGCACCCGGATCGGCGGCGCCGCGGCGGTGCGCGCCCGGATCGACGCGTCCTGGAATCCAGCGGCGCGGACCTATTCGATGGTGCTCGCCGCGATCCGCGCGGGCCTGCCCGCCGACGGCGTCGTGTTCAGCGACATGACCCAGATCGCCTACCATGGCAACTACGCGTTCCCGGTCGACCGGCCCGGCTGCTGGTTCCATCCATCCGGCTACGGCACGCTCGGCTTTGCGCTGCCGGCCGCGCTCGGCGCGAAGATCGCGCTTCCGACGCGCGCGGTGCTGGCACTGGCGGGGGATTTCGGCCTGCAGTTCACGCTCGGCGAATTGATGACCGCGGCGGAGAGCGGACTCGCGCTGCCGATCGTCGTGTGGAACAACGCGGCGCTCGGCCAGATTCGCGACGACATGACCGCGGCGGGCATCCCGCCGCTCGGCGTGATCGCCCGCAATCCGGACTTCCAGGCGCTCGCGCGCGCCTGTGGCGTGCGCGCGGTGCGCATTCGCGGCGACGAGGGCCTCACGGCGGCGGTGCGCGAAGCACTTGCCGCGACCGGACCGACCCTGATCGAGATCACGGAGGGACCGAAGCATGTTTGATCGACCTCTCGCCTGTGCGGCGCTCGTCGCGATCGTGCTCGCACCGCCGGCGTTCGCCGCGCGCACATTGCACGTCGTCGAGCACGCGTTGACCGACCGCGTGCTCGACCTCGGCGCGAAGGGTGATTCGCGCGGCGACCTGCTGACGTTCGCGAACCCGGTGTTCGACGCCACCAACAAGGTCCAGGTCGGCAGCGACCAGGGCTTCTGCATCCGCGTGGTGAAGGGCAAGCGCTGGGAGTGCTTCTGGACGCTGCTGCTGCGCGATGGGCAGATCACGGTCGAGGGACCGTTCCGCGACGCCGGCGATTCGACCCTGACCGTGACCGGCGGCACCGGCGCGTACGCCGGCGCCCGCGGCTCGATGACGCTGCATGCCCGCGACGCCAAAGCGACGAGCTACGACTTCATTTACCACCTGCTTTGAGCGAGGGTCGCCGATGAGTTATACCGCAGACGACTGCGCGCGCCGCCGCGCGGATTTCCCGGCGTTGCGCGCGATGCGCGGCGGCGCGCCGATCGCGTTTCTCGACGGCCCGGGTGGCAGTCAGGTCCCGCTCGCGGTGATCCGCGCGATCGAGGACGTATATGCGCACTGCAACGTGAACACCGGCGGTGCGTTCGCCCCGTCGCGCGAAGTCGGCCGCCGCCTGCACGAGGCGCGCAGCGCGGTCGCGACGTTCCTCGGCGCGGCCGGACCCGAGACGATCTCCTTCGGCCAGAACATGACGACGATGTGCTTCTCGCTCGCGCACGCGATCGGCCGCACGCTCGAGGCGGGCGACGCGGTCGTGATCACCGAACTCGACCACGAAGCGAACCGTGGGCCGTGGCTGATGCTGCGCGAGCGCGGCGTGGTCGTGCGCGAGGTCCGCTTTGGTGAGGACGGCCGGCTCGACCTCGACGACCTTGCCACGAAGATCGACGCGCGCACCAAGCTGGTCGCGATCGGCGCGTCCTCGAACGCGCTCGGCACCGTGAACGATCTCGCGCTGGTGCGGCGCCTGTCGGCCGCGGTCGACGCGCTGATGGTGGTCGACGCGGTACATTACGCCCCGCACTTCCCGATCGACGTCCAGGCGCTCGGCACCGATTTCCTGCTGTGTTCGGCCTACAAGTTCTACGGACCCCACGTCGGCATCCTGTACTCGCGTCCGGGCATGCTCGAGCGGCTGCCGACGGATCGACTCTCGGCGCAGAACCCGGCGTCGCCGTACCGGTTCGAGACCGGCACCCTGAATGCCGCCGCGATCCACGGCGTACGCGCGGCGATCGACTACATCGAGTCCCTGGGTCGCGGCGCGAACGCCCGCGAACGCATCATCGACGCGATGACCGGGATCGCGGCCTACGAGCACGCGCTCGCCGCCGAGTATCATCGCCGAGTCGCCGCGCTGCCGGGGGTGCGTCTGTACGGACCCGGGTTCGACGATCGCGCCCGCGCGCCGACGGTGTCGATCACGCTCGATGGGCGCAAGGCCGGCGACGTCGCCGCACGGCTCGATGAGCGTGGACTGTGCGTCTGGGATGGCGACTTCTACGCGGTGCGCGTGGTCGAGGTGCTCGGACTCGCCGACCGTGGCGGCCTGTTGCGCACCGGGTTCTCGCTCTACAACACCCGCGAGGAAGTGGATCGGCTGCTCGCCGCGCTCGAGGAAATCACGCGTACCGCAGCTTGAACTGAACTTGCGGGCGGCCTGCGGATCCAATCCGGCAGATGGCGGGCCACCGGCGAGGATTCCGATGATCAAGCATTCTCTGGCCGCGCTCATGCTCGCGGCCGCGGCGCTCGCCGCGGTGCCGAGCTGGGCCGCGAAAGATCCGAGCTCCCAGCAGATCTATCAGGCCGCCCGTGCGGGCAATCTCGGCCGGGCACAAGCGATGATCGATCGGGTCTTGAAGGACCATCCGCAAAGCGGCAAGGCGCACTACGTCGCGGCGGAGCTCGCGGTGCGCGAAGGCCGCCTGGCGACCGCCCGCACCGAACTTTTGCGGGCCGAGACGCTCGCGCCCGGTCTGCCGTTCGCGCAACCGCGATCGGTGCACGCGCTGCGGGCACGGCTCGATCAGCCCACCGTCGCGGTGCGGACGGGCGAACTTGCGCCGCGTCGCCACCTCCCGTGGGGCGGTGTGCTGCTGCTCGGCGCGATCGCCTTGATCGTGCTGTCGTTGCTGCGGCGGCGGACCCCAAATCCTGCCTACGGCAGGATCATCTCGCCGGTCGGACCGTTCGGCGTCGCGACTCCTGGAGGACCTTTTGCGGGACCTTATGGCGGTCCCGGCACCTATGGTCCAGGCCCGTACGGCGCCGCCTCCCCGCCGACGGGCGGTATCGGCTCGGGTATCGTCGGCGGCCTCGCCTCCGGGCTCGGCATCGGCGCCGGAATGGTCGCGGGTGAGGAACTCGCCCAACACCTGGTGAACGGTGGCCAGTCCGTGGCGCCCGGCGGCTCCGGATCCGACGATGGCGACCCGCTCGGGAACCCTGGTCTGTCCACCGCCGACCTGGGCGGGAATGACTTCGGGATCACCGACGATCGGGGTTCCTGGGACGACGGCGGCGGTGCGGACGGCGGCGACGGCTGGAACTAGCGCGGCGGCGCAATACCGCCGCGGGATCCTCAGCGCTCCCGCGCGACCGCCTCGTCGATCGTGTCGATGAGACGGCCCATCCCCCCCACGGTGTCCTGGTGGACGCCGCCGAGGAAGAACGCCGGGGCCGCGACGAGATGGCTGCGGCGCGCGCCGTCGATGTGCTCGCGCACCTTCTGCAGATAGATGTGGTCGTCCATCTCGGCGGTGTAGCGCACCGGATCGAGGCCGATCTCGACCGCGTAGCGATGCAGGTCCTTCGGGCCGAGCCGCGCGGCGTGTCGGTACAGCGCATCGTGCATTTCCCAGAACTTGCCCTGCGCCGCGGCCGCCTCCGACGCCTCCGCGGCAAGCACGGCGTGCGCATGCTCGAGCTCCGAGGGGAAGTGCCGATAGATGACCTGCAGGTGCGTCGGATACCGGTCCAACAGCATCCGCACCGTCGGCGCGGCCGAACGACATGCCGGCGACTCGAAGTCGCCATACTCGATCAGCGTGAGCCGTGCGTGCGCCGGACCCTGCCGGTGATCACCCGGCTGCGGCGGCACCGCCAGCACGATCGATTGCGTCTTCATACCCTCGCTCTCCCGGGCTCAGCCCACCAGGATCCGCGGTTTGTCGTTCAACCCGTCGACGATCAGCTGGTTCACGCGCCGCACGAACGCGGCCGGGTCCTCCAGCTCGCCGCCCTCGGCGAGCAGCGCCTGGTCGAACAACACGCGCGCGAATTCCGTGAACGGGGCCCCATCCGGTATGTCCTTGAGCCGCATGATCAAGGGATGCTTCGGATTGATCTCGAGGATCGGCGGGGACTCGAACGAGTTCTGTCCCGCCTGCTTCAGGATCCGCGCCATCCGCAGCGAAATGCCGTGCTCGGCGAACACCAGGCAGGCCGGTGAATCGGTGAGGCGCGACGACAGGCGCGCACGGTCGATCTTCCCGTCGAGCGCCTTTGCAAGGCGTTCGAGCGGCTCCTTGAGAGCTGCCTCCTCGGCGATCCGCTCCGGGGTCTGGATCGCCGGCGAGACGTCCGCCGTCGCGCTCGCGGCGCTCGCGAGCGGCTTGCCGTCGAACTCGCGCAGATGATTCACGACCCATTCGTCGATCCGGTCGGTCAGCAGGAGCACTTCGATCCCCTGTGCGCGGAAGCCCTCGAGGTGCGGGCTGTTGCGCGCGGCGGTCTCGGTGTCCGCGGTGAGGTAGAAGATCGATTTCTGGTCCGGCTTCATCCGGGCGACGTAGTCGGCGAGCGTGACCCAGCCGGTTCCGTTCGTCGAATGCAGCCGCAGCAGCTTCGCGATCCGCGGCCGCATCGCCGGGTCCTCGATGATCCCTTCCTTCAGCACCGCTCCGAAGGTCGTCCAGAACTCGGCATAGCTCGCCGCGTCCGATGCCGCGAGTTCCTCGAGCAGGTCGAGTGTGCGCTTCACGAGCGCCGCGCGGATCTTGTCGACGGTGCGGTTGTTCTGCAGCAGTTCGCGCGAGACGTTCAACGGCAGGTCGGCGGTGTCGACCAGTCCGCGCATGAATCGCAGCCAGGGCGGCAGAAGCTCCGCCGCCTTGTCCATGATGAACACCCGCTTCACGTAGAGCTGGATGCCGGCGCGATGTTCCCGGTCGAACAGCTCGAACGGCGCACGCTTCGGCAGGTAGAGCAGCGACGTGTATTCCAGCGCGCCCTCGACCTTGTTGTGCGCCCACGCTCGCGCCTCGTCCTCGCCGTGGACGAGGTGCTTGAAGAAGCCTTGGTAGTCGTCCGTGGTGAGCTCGGCTTTGGGGCGCGTCCAGAACGCCTTCGCCTGGTTCAGCGTCTCGCGCTTGCCTCCCGACTCCAGAACGATCGGCACGCCGAGGTGGTCGGAGTACTTGCGCACGAGCTCCCGCAGGCGCCATTCCTCGAGGAACTCCTTGTCGTCCTCGCGCAGGTGCAGGATCACCTCGGTACCGCGGTCGGCCCGCGCCTCCGGCCCGATCTCGTAGGCGCCCTCGCCGCTCGACTCCCAGCGCACCGCGTCGGCGTCGGCCCGCTTGCTGATCACGGTCACCCGGTCGGCGACGATGAAGGCCGAATAGAAGCCGACGCCGAACTGGCCGATCAGCTGGGCGTCCTTCGCCGCGTCACCGCTCAAGGTCTCCAGGAACCGCTTGGTTCCCGACCGGGCGATAGTGCCGAGGTTGTCGACGACCTCTTCGCGGCTCATGCCGACGCCATTGTCCGCGACGGTGAGCGTTCCCGCGTCCGGATCGACCTTCAGCCGGATCGAGAGCT
>JAJXYU010000037.1 GCA_021780395.1 Pseudomonadota bacterium | reverse complement strand
GCGAAATGCAGTCGCACCGATCGTGAATCACGTCGCGATCACGCGGTCGCTCACCGCGGCCGAACTCGCCGGGGTGGGGTGGACTCGGCGGATGCCCTTCAACGACAGCCGGACCAACGTCGTCTATGCGGGTCTCACCCGTGACGATCGCCTGCACATCGGGGGCGGCATCGAAGAGTACGAGTTCAACGACGGCCTCGCGAATCCCGACGACCACGGTCGCGGCGTGGCCTTCCTGCGTCGAGAGTTGAGCCGTGTGTATCCGACCCTGGCCGAGGTCCCGTTCGAGCGGACCTGGTATGGCTTCGTCGACATGAGTCTCGACGGATCCTCGTCGGTCGGACGCACGGGCCGCCACGGCAATCTGCTCTACGCGATCGGCTTCTCCGGCCAGGGGGTGAACTGGACGTCCGTACTCGGCCGGGTGCTGGCCGACGTGGCCGCCGAGCGCGACGCGCAGTGGGCCTGGCTGCCGTACCTCGATCGCCGGCTGCCCTACGTTCCGAACGAGCCGTTTCGCTGGCTGGGCGTGGAAGCCGGGATTCGCCTGCTCTCGAGCTGAACGAACGGCGCATCGAAGGCGCAGCGCCTTACAGGAGGATGCGGACGCCACCGAACGCCTCGAACGGCGCTCCCGGCGTCAGGAAGCGATTGTTCACGCCCGGGCCATTGGTGAGGCCGATCGGCGGGATCCCGGGCGCACCGACGCCGGTCGGATCGCTCAAGGTGCCGAAGGTCGCGTAGCGGCGATCGAGGACGTTGGCGATCGCCGCGAAGAGTTCGACCTGGGCGGTCGGCCGGTAGCTCGCGTGCAGGTTCACGACCGCATACCCCGGGATCGGCGCGAGTTGATTGGACGCATCGCCACCGTAGTAGAAGCTGCTCACCAGATCGAGCGCCGCCCCGGCCGTCCACCGGGACGCCGACTGGTAATCCACCCCGAGCTTGACGCGGTGCTCGGGGATTTCGGGCAGCCGGTCACCCGGCCGCACGCGGATGTCGCCGTTCGCGTCGTGATACGGGTTCGAGGGCGAAGGGACGATCAGAGCCGAGAGGAACGTCGCCTGCACGAAACTGTAGTTGAGGTATGTCGACCAGGCGCGGGCGCGATCGTGGATTCCCGCCTCCACCCCCTGGCGACGGGTATCCCCGATGTTCTGGAAGTATCCCTGGCTCAGCGAGGTCGCCACGGAGTAGATGTCACCCTTGAGGAGCGTGCGAAACACGCTCGCATTCCAGGTGATCTCGCCGAACCCGCCGGATCCGCCGGGGATCCGACCCCGCAACCCGAGCTCCATCGCGTGGGAGATGACCGGCCTCAATCTGGGCGGATCGCCCGAGAGGTTCGACGGCAGGACGCACGGCGCCGAGGGGTCCGAGCATTCGATCTCGCTCGGGGTCGGTGTCCGGCTGTTCACCGACCATCCGCCGTACAGCGTGACGTCGCGGTGCAGGTCATAGGTCGCGCCGATCGACGGATTGAAGTGAACGTAGCGATTGTGGCCGGAAAGATTGCTCCCTCGCTGGTCCGCGAGATCGACGTGCGAGAGGTTGTATCGGCCACTCGCGGTCACCGTCAGCCGGGACGACGGCTTGAACGTCTCCGCGAAGAACGCGCCGAGGTTCTCGTTGATCGCGTCGACGCTCACCGGCGTCGCATCGCCGTTAGCGAGCGCGCCGGGGGACCCCTCCGGCGTGTCGACGATGAGGGTCGAGGCCAGCACGACGAGCTGAGGGTTCAGCACACCGATCTGGGCAGCGGAGAGATAGCTCGTCGCGGCATCGTCGACGGCGACGCCCACGCTGAACCGGTTGCCGTGCCCTGCGATCCGCTGTGCATCGGTCAGCTGCACGCTGCCGCCGCGACCCCACGCATGGATCAGCGCATAATCGTTCTCGCCGAGGAGCTGAGACCCGCCGTGCGACAGGTCCGGCAATGGCTGCCCCTGCGCATTCGTCAACGGTGTGACGCCGTCCGGCTGGCAGAGGACACCGACCCGGCTCGCGCAGCTCACGTAGTTCGTCGTGTTGCCGTTCGAGACGGACTGCGAAAAATCCCGATAGTAGAGCACGCCCTGAGCCGACCACCGGGCCGGGAGCTCGAGCGTACCGTTGACGGTGAGGAAGCTGAGCGCATTGCCGATGCCCTGAGGACCGGTGAACACGAGCGAAGGATTCACCGCCAGTTCCTGGACCGGGGCCGGGCCTTGACCGTGCATCTCGTTGTCCGCGCGCGTGTACGCGACGTCGAGTGTCGCCCGATCCGTGTGGACGCTCCATGCCGCATACGCGTCGCGCATCCGGTCGTTCGAGAACATCCGCCAACCGCTCCAGTCGAGCGCTCGCCCGGCGAGATAGATGCCGAAGATCCCCGCACGGCGTCCGAATTGTGCGGAAATAGTCCGTTGCCCGTACGAGCCTCCCGACAGCTCGAGATCCGTCCCCTGATGGTTGAACCCGTTCTTCATGGTCACGGAGATCGCCCCGCCCAGCGCGTTGAGGCCGTACAACGGACTCGAACTGACCAGCTCGATCTGATGGATCGCATTGGCCGGGATCAGATCCCAGTTCACGGTATCGCCGAACGCCTCGTTGATTCGAACGCCGTTCTCGTACACCGCGATCCCTTGCGAGGTGCCGAGCACCGGTGAGGCTGCGAAACCGCGATACAGGATGTCCGGCTGGAACGGATCCGCGATGTCGTCATTGACGCTGATGCTCGAGAGCCGCTCGTTCAGCGCCGTCGTCAGGCTCGCCGTACCTTCTCGGGTCAGTTCGTCGGCCGTGACGATCTGGACGTTCCCCGGAAACTGGTCGATCCGGATCGCGGTCCCCGGAATCGCGGTCGCGGTCACGATCACCGGGTGCAGCGACGGCGCGCCGCCGGCATGGGCGGTCGCGAGGCCCGGCATCGCGCCGTACCCACAGATCCCCGCGAGCACGATCGCTCGGACGATGCTCGCGACAGACGACCCAGCGGCGATCCGACGCCGCCGGACGTGCGCAACGCCGTAAGGCCCACGAACTGCAATGGCGTCCACAGTTCTGCGAGAATTCATGGCACCGGGGACGCGAGGCGCGTCATGATGAGTGCCGATCGCGTCGAGCTGCGACGTCCTGGGAGGAATGCTTTGTGATCGCCGTCACAGTCACCTTCGCCATCCTGATCCTGATCGTCGGGTATTTCGTCACTCTATACAACGGGCTCGTCCGGGTTCGCAATCAGGTCAAGCTCGCGTGGTCGAACATCGACGTGCTGCTCGTCCAGCGCCACGACGAACTGCCGAAGCTCGTGGACGTCTGCAAGCGCTACATGCAGCACGAGCAGCAGACGCTCGAGCAAGTGATCCAGGCGCGATCCGCGGTCGACACGGCGCGCACCGCGAACAACGTCTCCGGGGTGAGCGCGGCGGAGGACTCCCTGCGCTCGGGCCTCGCGCGCCTGTATGCGGTCGCGGAGAACTACCCGAACCTCAAGGCGAACGAGCTGTTCACGACGCTGCAATCGAGGATCAGCGCCCTCGAGACGGCGATTGCCGACCGGCGCGAGATCTACAACGATGCGGTGAATGCCTTGAACGTCCGGGTCGAGACGTTCCCCGACGTGTTGGTCGCGAGCCTGTTCGGCGTCGCGCCGGCGCATCCGCTGAAATTCACGACCGGACAGACCGCTGACGTCGACCTCGCTACCGCGTTCGCGAAATGACCCCGACGCTGAAGCACGCGTACGACGCGCTCGTGCTCGCGGCGTTCGTCGGGCTCGCTGCGCTGTACGCGGGCTGGCAGTTCTTCCGCCTGCTGCGACGGGATCGCTTTGCGGCGGACACGCCCATCGCGAAGATCCGTTCGGCCGCGCAAGGCTACGTCCACCTCGAAGGCCAGGTTCGCCCGGCCGCCGAGCACGGCGAGGTTCTCGCGCCCTTGACGAATCGACCCTGCGCCTGGTGGGACTACAAGATAGAGCAGTATCGCTCGGGTCGTATCAAGGGCACCGAATGGACCTGCACCGAACGAGGCACCAGCATCGCCCCCTTCGTGCTCTGCGATGCGGATGGACAGTGTCTGGTGGGTCCGGTCGGCGCGGAGATCATTCCGTCCGCCCACAACGTCTGGCATGGACGAACGCCCCGCCCGGAGGGACCGCAGACGTTCGGCTTGCCGTTCGTCACGGTCTTCGACGACGGGATGTACCAGTACACCGAGAGCATCCTGGCGGTCGGCGCCCGGGTGACCGTGCTCGGGGAACTTCGCTCCCAGTCGCTGGTGACGGAGATCGACGAACAGGTACGAGCCCTGCTAGCGGAATGGAAGAAGGACCAGACCGCTTTGCTCGCCAGGTTCGACCAGGACCACGATGGGCAACTCGGTTCGACCGAGTGGGACGCCGTCCGGGCCGCGGCGAAGGCGGCGATCGAAGCCCGGATCGGCGGATCCGGGTCGCGACTCGGTGTCGTTGGTGAGACGACTCACGGACAGCCGTTCCTGATCGCCGCACTCGAGGGGCGGAAATTCGTCCGACGGGAACAGCATCGCGCGGCGCTCGCATTCTGCGCCGCGGTCGCACTCGCCGCGCTGACGGCTTTCCTGGCCCAGCGGGGACTCTCTGCGGTCGAAACGGCCACGGCCCCGCCGTCCCTGCCGTCCGGGTGAACCGCGGCGCGGAACTCGCCGATCCCGGCAGGGTCCTATCCGGACCGTCGGCCGGGGCGCCAGCGTTCATCACGACACCGCCACACCAGTTGGCGAGAATCGCCCATGCCACGGCTTCGATCCCGCATTCTGACCCACGGAGTGACTGACTCGATGCATATCGTCGACCGAGATTCGGAGAACGTCGCGATCACCCGGAACGGCACCGGCAGCCGCCGCGGCCGAGCATGGCTGTTCGGCGTCGCGTGGCTGATCGGCGTCGCGACGAGCGCGAGCGCCGCCGCAAACCCGGACCCCGCGGCGCTTGCGCAAATCGTCCACGCGCGCCGGGACCACTTCCACGCGCTCGGCAAGGCCACCAAATCGCTTCGGGAGCAGATCGGACGCGCGAACCCCGACTGGGCGCTGGTCGCGTCCGACACCACCCAGATCGGACACCTCGCGGCGGCGCTACCGACCTGGTTCCCGGCGGGCAGCGGCCGGGGTCACGGGATCAAGACCAAGGCGCGGGCGAAGATCTGGGCGCAGCCCCAGGCGTTCGCGGCGGCCGCGAGGACTCTATCCACCCGCGCACAGGATCTGGCGCAGGCGGTCGCCAGTCACGATCGGCGCACGCTCGAGCTGCGTGCGCGTGCGCTCGGTCAGGCCTGTGGAACCTGCCATCACCGGTTCCGCGCACACAGCAACTGGTGGTAGATGGACGCGGCCGTCGCAACGCCCGCCGCAAGGCGCGTCCGCGTCTGGGACTTGCCGACGAGGCTCTCGCATTGGGCGATCGTGGTCCTGTTCGGTCTGTGCTGGTGGGCGGCGAAGAGCGACCACATGCGCTGGCACCTCCTCGCCGGCTACGCAATGCTCGGCGTCGTGTGGTTTCGACTGGCGTGGGGGTTCTGGGGCGGACAGACCGCGCGTTTCAGCGACTTCGTCCGCGGTCCGGCCGCCACGCTCCGCTACGTGCGCAAACGCCTGAGTCGGGCGATCGACGATTCACCGCCGCCGCTCGGGCACAATCCGCTCGGGGCGCTGAGCGTGCTCGCGATGCTCGCGCTCCTGATGAGCCAGACCGCGTTCGGCCTGTTCGCGGTCGATGTCGACGGCGTCGCCTCGGGACCCTGGTCGAACTGGGTGTCATTCGACACCGGTCGGCGGTTCGCCCACTGGCACGAGACCAATTTCCACCTGTTGTTGGCGCTGATCGGCCTGCATCTGAGCGCGATCGTCTATTACCGTGTCGCACGCCGCGAGAACCTCGTGGCGGCGATGATTCACGGCTTCAAGTCGCCCGCACCGCGGGCGGCGGCACCGTACTTCGTTTCCCCGTGGCGGGCGGCGCTGATCGCGGCCGGAATCCTGCTCGGCATCGTGCTCCTGGTGAATGTCCGCTGACGAATCGGTAGCATCCGTCGATCGACGCAACCACGGTGGCACCAGTGACCATACCCGCCTTTCGAACGGTACCGCGTACGGGCGTCATCTACGTCACGGCCGAGGCTGTGAAGCGCGGATTCACGGCGGAGGCCGAGGATTGGTGCAATCTCGGTCAGGGACAACCGGAGACCGGACCGCTACCCGGCGCGCCGGCACGACGTTCGATCGTCGAGATCGGGCTCGACGACCAGGAGTACGCCCCGGTCTCGGGCCTGTGGGAACTGCGGGATGCCGTTGCCGGACACTACAACCGGCTCTATCGGCGCGGTCTTCCGAGCCAGTACTCGGCAGAAAACGTATCGATTTCCGGGGGCGGGCGCGCCGCACTGACCAGGGCCGCCGCGAGTCTCGGCCGCATCAACCTCGGACACTTCTTGCCCGATTACACCGCTTACGAAGAACTACTGGACATCTTCAAGGCGTTCACCGCGATACCGATCCTCCTCGATCCCGACGATGCCTACGCGTTCTCGGTCGCCCAACTACGACGCGAGATCGAAGGAAGAGGGCTGTCGGCGTTGCTGTTGTCGAATCCGAACAACCCGACGGGCAAGCACATCGGGGGAAGCGACCTCGCCGAGTGGGTGGCGACGGCACGCGGCTACCGGTGCGCGCTGCTGATCGACGAGTTCTACTCCCACTATCTCTGGAGCAGAGAGTTTCTCGGCAAGACGGAGAGCGCGGCTCGCTACGTCGCGGATGTGAATGACGATCCGATCGTGATCTTCGATGGCCTGACCAAGAATTGGCGATATCCTGGTTGGCGGATCACCTGGACCATCGGACCGCGTAAGGTGGTGGACGCGGTATCGTCGGCCGGCTCCTTCCTGGATGGCGGAGGGTCCAGGCCCCTGCAGCGCGCGGCGCTCGGTCTCCTGAACGAAGATCACGTACACGCCGAGACGGCCGCGATCGCCGGCGCGTTCGCGCCGAAGCGCGCACTATTGATCGATCGGCTCACGGCGATGGGCGTCAAGGTCGAACTGGACCCCGGCGGAACGTTCTACGTCTGGGGCGATCTCTCCAACCTGCCCGCACCGTTGAATGAAGGTACCGAATTCTTCAATGCGGCACTCGACTCGAAAGTGATCGTCGTGCCGGGAGAATTCTTCGACGTCAACCCCGGAAAGCGTCGCACGGCGCACCGCTCGAGATTCCGGTCGCACGCGCGCTTCTCGTTCGGTCCGGCGCTGGCGACCATCGAGACGGCGGCCGAACGCCTCGATGCGCTGGTTCGAGGCAAGGTCGAGGTACCGCGACCCTGAAGGATTCATGGAACACGTGTCAAGAGTTCAATCCGGCCCGTGTGTCACCGGCGCCAGCTGCGCCTCCTCTTCGTCCGTGAAGAGGCGCGAACGCGTCAGGAATCGCATGCCGAGCGGCCCTTCGAGCGAGAACATCCCGCCGCGCCCCGGCACCACGTCGATGATCAGATGGGTGTGCCGCCAATACTCGAACTGCGCCGCGCTCATGTAGAACGGCTGCCCGCCGATCTCGCCGAGCAGCACGTCCTGCGCCCCGACCTGCAACTCGCCGCGTGCGTAGCACATCGGAGCGCTGCCGTCGCAGCAGCCGCCCGACTGGTGGAACATCAACGGACCGTGCAGCGCCACCAGCCTGGCGATCAGATCGAGCGCCGCCTCGGTGGCGCTGACACGGCCCACGGGCATCGCGCGTCTCAGAAGAAGCCGAGCTTCTTCGGGGAATAGCTCACCAGCAGGTTCTTCGTCTGCTGATAGTGGTCGAGCATCATCTTGTGGTTCTCCCGCCCGATCCCGGACTGCTTGTAGCCGCCGAAGGTCGCGTGCGCCGGATAGGCATGATAGCAGTTGGTCCACACACGTCCGGCCTGGATGGCTCGCCCCATCCGGTAGCAGACGTTCGCCTCGCGCGACCATACGCCGGCGCCGAGGCCGTAGAGCGTATCGTTTGCGATCGCGAGCGCCTCGTCCATGTCCTTGAACGTGGTGACCGACACCACCGGCCCGAAGATCTCCTCCTGGAAGATGCGCATGCGGTTGTGGCCCTTGAACACCGTCGGCTTGATGTAGAAGCCGTCCTTGAGATCGCCGGCGAGGACGTTGCGCTCGCCGCCGGCCAGACACTCAGCCCCCTCCTTCTTGCCGAGATCGAGGTAGGAGAGGATCTTCTCGAGCTGCTCCTGCGATGCCTGGGCGCCGATCATCGTCGCGGGGTCGAGCGGGTCGCCCTGTTTGATCTGGCCGACGCGCTTCAATGCGCGCTCCATGAACCGATCGTAGATCGACGCCTGGATCAGGGCGCGCGACGGGCAGGTGCAGACCTCCCCCTGGTTGAGCGCGAACATCACGAAGCCCTCGACCGCCTTGTCGAAGAAATCGTCGTCCTGACGGCACACGTCCTCGAAGAACACGTTCGGCGACTTGCCGCCGAGCTCGAGCGTCACCGGGATCAGGTTCTGCGCTGCATACTGCATGATCAATCGCCCGGTCGTGGTCTCGCCGGTGAACGCGATCTTGGCGATGCGGGGATTCGAGGCGAGCGGCTTGCCGGCCTCGACGCCGAGACCGTTCACCACGTTCACGACGCCGGGGGGCAGCAGATCGCCGATCACTTCCATCAGCAACAGGATCGACAGCGGCGTCTGCTCGGCGGGCTTGAGCACCACGCAATTGCCGGCCGCGACGGCCGGGGCGAGCTTCCAGGTCGCCATCAGCAGCGGAAAGTTCCACGGAATGATCTGGCCGACCACTCCGAGCGGTTCATGATAGTGGTATGCGACCGTGTCGTCGTCGATCTGACTGATGGCCCCTTCCTGGCCACGAATGCAGCCGGCGAAGTAACGCCAGTGGTCGATC
>JAJXYU010000162.1 GCA_021780395.1 Pseudomonadota bacterium | reverse complement strand
CGCGCACCGCGTCGACCACGTAGGGCGCGATCTGCTCGACCGTGAAGCCGTGCGAGCGCCCCGCCTCGATCAAGGTCTCGATCGTGCCCGCGGCGCGGCACCCGTAGCGGAAGTCGTCGCCGACGACCATGTGCCGCGTCCCGAGCGCGCCCGCGATCAACTCGTCGACGAACGCCTGCGGCGACATCGAGCGAATCCGCTCGTCGAATCGCAAGGTCACGAGACGATCGACCCCGCAGTCGGCGAGCGCGACCCACTTCTCGCGCCAGCGCGTCAAGCGCGGTGGCGCCCCCTGTGGGTCGATGAACTCCTTCGAACTCGGCTCGAACACCAGCACCGTCGCCGGCAGCCCCGTCGACCGCGCCCGCTCGCGCAGCACGCGCAGCATCTGCCGGTGGCCGAGGTGCACCCCGTCGTAGTTGCCGACGGTCAGCACGCAACCGCGCCGGCGTGCCGACAGGTTTTTGAGGCCGCGAACGAGTTCCATGGCAAAGATATCGATTATAAGGGACTTTCGCTCGAGATTTGGCACCGCTTCATTCGCCGAGGTCCGCGCGGCGCAGCCCGAACGCGAACAGGGCGGCGAAATACGCCGCGGCACCGGCCACGATGCAGACCGACAGGTGCCCGACCCGGGTCCACGCAGGCATCACGACCCAGCGCGACGGCTCACCGGCGAGCCAGGCGAGCAGCGCACCCATCACCGCACTGGCCGCGGCGACGCGCCCGATGAGCCGTCGCCAGCCCGGCCCGGGCCGCAGCACCCCGTTGCGACGCAGGCCGCGATACAGCAGCAGCGCGTTGGTCGTCCCGGTGAGACTCGTCGAAACCGCGAGAAACGCGTGCGGCGCGGGCAGGAGCCGCAGGTACGCGAGCGGCGCGACCACGAGCAGGTTCACCCCGATGTTCACGCCGAGCGAGATCAAGCTCACCCGCACCGGCGTGCGGGTGTCCTGACGCGCGAAGTACCCGGGCGCCAGCACCTTCACGAAGCTGAAGCCGAGCAGGCCGAACGAGAACGCCATCAGCGCGTAGGAACTCATCCGCACGTCGTGCGCGTGGAAGCGGCCATGCTCGAAGATGGTCGCAATCAACGGACCCGACAGCACGAACAGCGCGACCGCAGCCGGAAACACCATGACCAACACGAGCTTCAGCGCCCACTCGAGCGTCGCGGACAGCCGCTCGGGCGCGGCCGCGGCGTGGTGCGCGGACAGGCTGGGCAGGATCACGGTGCCGAGCGCGACGCTGAACACCCCTTGCGGGAACTCCATCAGCCGTGACGCGAAGTACAGCCAGGAAACGCTCCCGGTCGCGAGGAACGACGCGATCTGGGTGTCGAGCAGCAGCGAGACCTGCGCGACCGAGGAACCGAGGATCCCGGGTCCCATCAGCCGCGCGACGCGGCGCACCCCTTGGTGATCCCAGCGCCAGCGCGGCCAGCCGAGCATCCGCAGGCGCATCACGAACGGGATCTGGTAGAGCACCTGCAGCAAGCCGCCGACGAACACCGCGGCCGCGAGCACGAGACCCGGGTTCGCGAAGTGCGGCGCGATCCACACGGCCGCGACGATCATCACGAGATTCGACAACACCTGGGTGAACGCCGGCGGCCCGAAACGTCCGTAGCTGTTCAGCACGCCGCTCGCGAGCGCGGTCAGCGACACGAACAGGATGTACGGAAACGTGAACCGCAGCATCTGCACCGCGAGCGCGTATCGATCGCCGGTGCGCGCGAATCCCGGCGCGAACGCCCAGATGATCAGCGGCGCGGCGATCACCGCGACCACGGACAGCGCGAACAGCGCGATCCCGAGCGTGCCGGCCGCGCCGCTCACGAGCTCGCGCACCTCCGCCTCGCTGCGGTGCTGCTTGTACTCGGCGATCACCGGCACGAAGGACTGCGAGAACGCGCCCTCGGCGAACAGCCGGCGCAGGAAGTTCGGGATCTTGTAGGCAACCAGGAACGCATCCGCCACCGGCCCGCCGCCGAACAGGTGCGCCTGCGCGACGTCGCGGACGAGTCCGGTGATGCGCGACAGCAGGGTGATCAACCCGACCGTCGTCGTCGATTTGAAGATCGCGCGGCTCATCCCGGGGCGCCACTATAACAAGGGCGCGCGCCGGAACGGCCCGGCCGATTGACAAGGCTGCGGTGCGTGCCCAGAATACGCGGCTCTTTGTAAGGAGTACCGCGCTTGGCCAACACGAAATCCGCGGAAAAAGCGGCTCGCCAGTCGGAGAAACACCGCGCGCGCAACAATGCCGCGACGTCGCGGCTGCGCACCGCGATCCGCAAGGCCGTGCTCGCGATCAAGTCCGGCAAGCAGGACGAGGCCCTCGCGGCACTCGCCGCCGCGACTCCGGTGATCGACGGTATGGTCAACAAGGGCCTGATCCACCGCAACAAGGCGGCCCGGCACAAGAGCCGGTTGACGCGCCAGGTTCGCGCGCTCGCGAAGTGAGCCGGGGCGGCCGCTGGCCGCCTCATCACGCCTCTTCCCGGGAATCCGCCGCTCGCGCGGGTTCCCGCGGGTGTTCCTCCAGGTAGCGCATCACGTCCTGAACCAACCGATCGGTGCCCGCGCCGGTCGCGCCGGACACGCGAAACACCGGACCCTTGAAGCGCAGTCGCCGCACGATCTCGCGCGCGCGACGGTCGGCCTCGACCGGCTCCAGCAGATCGATCTTGTTGAGCAGGAGCCAGCGGTCCTTCGCGGCGAGTTCGGGGGAGAACTTCTTCAGCTCCGCGACGATCGTGCGGACGTCGCGGACCGGATCGGCGTCGGGCGCCGGCGGCGCGATGTCGACCAGGTGCAGCAACACCCGCGTGCGCTGCAGGTGCTTCAGAAAACGGATGCCGAGTCCCGCCCCCTCGGCGGCCCCCTCGATCAAGCCGGGGATGTCCGCCATCACGAAGCTGCGCCCGGCACCCGCGGTCACGACCCCGAGGTTCGGCGTGAGCGTGGTGAACGGGTAGTCGGCCACCTTCGGCCGGGCGGCCGAGACCGCGCGGATCAGGGTGGACTTGCCGGCATTCGGCAGCCCCAGCAGACCCACGTCGGCGATCAATTTCAACTCGAGGAGCAGTTCGCGCCGCTCGCCGGGCAAGCCGGGTCCGAACTGCCGCGGGGTTCGGTTGGTGCTCGATTTGAAGCGCGCGTTTCCCCACCCACCCTTGCCGCCCTTCGCGACCTGCAGCACCTGGTCCGGCGCGACGAGGTCGCCGAGCACCTCGCCGGTCTCGGCCTCGGTGACCACGGTGCCGACCGGCACCGCCACGACCAGGTCCTCGCCGCCGCGGCCGGTGCAGTCGTTGCCGCTGCCCGGCGCGCCGTTCTGCGCCTTGTAGGTACGCGAAATACGGAAATCGGCGAGCGTATTCAAGCCCTCGAGCGCGCGCAGGTACACGCTCCCGCCGAGGCCCCCGTCGCCGCCGTCGGGTCCGCCGAATGGCACGAACTTCTCGCGGCGGAAGCTCACACAGCCGCGCCCGCCGTTGCCCGCCTGGACCTTGAGCGTCGCTTCGTCGATGAACTTCATGGCAAACGGCCCCGCGACCCGGTAGAAATCAAAAAGGGGACAGGCCCGCGCCTGTCCCCCTTCGTCAGCATGCGCCGCGAGCGCGCGGCCGGCGGGCGGTTCGGCCCGCGCGCCGTCGCCTACTTGGCGACGACGTTCACGTAGGTGCGCTGCTCGGGGCCCTTCACGCGGAACTCGACCACGCCGTTCGCGGTCGCGAACAAGGTATGGTCGGTCCCCATCCCGACGTTCACGCCCGGTCGGTACGCGGTTCCGCGCTGGCGGATGAGGATGTTGCCCGGAATGACCGCCTCACCGCCGAATTTCTTCACGCCGAGGCGCTTGGAATGCGATTCGCGGCCATTGCGCGTGCTGCCGCCCGCCTTCTTGTGTGCCATGTTGAGTCGAGCCTCCTAGAAATCCATCAAGCGACGATCTGAGTGATCTTGACGTCGGTGTACGGTTGACGATGCGTGCCTTCGCGCTTGTAGTGCTTGCGCCGGCGGAATTTCACGATCCGCACCTTGTCGCCCTTGCCGTGCGCCTCGACGGTGCCGACGACCTTGGCCGCGGCGACATAAGGGGCCCCGACCTTCACGTCCGCACCGGCGCCGACGAGCAGCACCTGGCTGAATTCGACGCTCGCACCGGCCTCGGCGTCGAGCTTCTCGACACGGACGACAGCGCCTTCCTGAACGCGGTATTGTTTACCGCCGGTGGCGATCACGGCATACATCGTTGGCGACTCCAAGATCGTGAGCGGTCGCGCCTGCGACCCGCCTGTAAAGAGCCGCGAAGTATACGATTGAGGCCCTGACGGGTCAATTGCCCCCCGCGGCCGCAGCCGCGGGGCACCGGCCCCCTTGGGCCGTTCGGAGGATATCGGGAATGAAGCTCAGCGAATACGCCGGCTACGATGCGGTCGGTCTCGCCGCGCTGGTGCGCTCGGGCGACCTGTCGGCGATCGAGGTCATCGAGGCCGCGATCGGCGCGGTCGAAGCGCTCGATCCGTCGCTGAACGCGCTGGTGCTCGCGGACTTCGAGGGCGCCCGCGCGGAGGCGCGCGCGGTGCGCCGCGACGCACCGCTCGCGGGTGTGCCGTTCCTCGTGAAGGACGTCGGCGTCCACGTCGACGGCTGGCCGACCACGCACTCCTCGCGATTCTTCGCGGGTGCCGCGCCGCGCGCCGACAGCGAGATCGTTGCGCGCTGGCGGCGCGCCGGCGTCGTGTTCCTCGGCAAGACGAATACACCGGAGTTCGCCGATGAATTCGTCACCGAACCGACCTTGCGCGGCGTGACCCGCAACCCCTGGCGGCTCGATCGCACGGTCGGCGGCTCGAGCGGCGGGGCCGCGTCCGCGGTCGCCGCGGGAATGGTCCCCGTCGCCGCCGCATCGGACGTCGGCGGGTCGATCAGGGTACCCGCCGCCTGCTGCGGCCTGTTCGGCTTGAAGCCTTCGCGCGGCTTGAACCCGATCGGCCCCTACCATGCGGAAGGCGGCGCGGGCCTGAACTGTGAGCACGTGCTGTCGCGAACGGTGCGCGACAGTGCCGCGTTCCTCGACGTGACCGCCGGCCCGGAGCCCGGCGCGCCGTACCGGGTGAACCGGGCGGTCCCCTCGTATCTCGAGGCGCTGGCGCAACCGGTGGGTCGGCTGCGCGTCGCGTGCGTGCTCGAAAGCCCCGGCCACGCCGCGCTCGACGAGGCGATCGAGCACGCGGTGCTCGAGACCGCGCGCGCCCTCGAGGACGCGGGGCACGTCGTCGTACCCCTCGCGCTTCCGGAGGCGGTGCACGCCGCGACGAGCGGCGAGGGATGGAGCCTGCTATGGATCATGGACACGGCGATGACGGTCGCCGAGCGGCGCCAGGAACTCGGACGAGCGCCGACCTCCGACGAGGTCGAGCGTCTCACGCTGCACCTCGTGGATCGCGCCGAGCGCGCGAGCGCACTCGATTACCTCGCGGTCAAGCGGCGCGCCCACGGCGTGAGCCTCGCGATGGCGCGGCACTTCGAGTCCTTCGATCTCATCCTCACGCCTTCGACCGCGACGCTGCCGCCGCCGGTCGGGTCGATTCCCGCGGACGGAACGGCGTTCGACTACCCGCGCTGGGTCGCGCGCTCGTACGCGTTCGCGCCCTACTCCGAGCTCTTCAACGTCACGGGTCAGCCCGCGGCGAGCCTGCCGGTCGCGATGTCCGCGGACGGGCTGCCGATCGGTGTGCAACTCGTCGGCTGCCAGGATCGGGACCACGTGCTGCTCGCGGTCGCGGCCGACCTCGAACGCAGCACCGGCTGGACCCGTCGGCGTCCACCGCACTGGGCCGGAGCGCTCGACGCCGACTTTCGGTAAGATGGCGGCGAGATTTCAATCTTCATGACACTCGAAAAAATACGCGAACTGGTCCGATCGGACCTGGGCGCCGTCGACAGAACCGTCGCGGATCGCCTGCATAGCCCGGTGGCCTTGGTGAACCAGGTGGCCTCCTACATCATCCAATCGGGCGGCAAGCGCCTGCGTCCGCTGCTGGTGGTGCTCGCGGCGCGCGCGTGCGGACACGACCGCGGCCGGCACGTCGAGGCAGCCGCGATCATCGAGTTCATTCACACCGCGACGCTCCTGCACGACGACGTCGTCGACGGATCCTCGATGCGACGCGGGCACGAGACCGCGAACGAGGTCTTCGGCAACGCAACCAGCGTGCTGGTCGGCGACTTCCTGTACTCGCGCGCGTTCCAGATGATGGTGCATCTCGATCGCATGTCGATCATGAAGATCCTCGCGGACGCGACCAACGCGATCGCCGAGGGGGAGGTGCTGCAGTTGATGAGCGCCCACGATCCGACGACGACCGAGAACCGGTATTTCGACGTCATCTACCGCAAGACCGCCCGGCTGTTCGAGGCCGGCGCACGGATCGGCGCGGTGCTGAGCGACGCCCCGGCCGAAATCGAGCAGGCGCTCGCGAACTACGGCAAGCACATCGGCACCGCATTCCAATTGGTCGACGACACGCTGGACTACGAAGCCGACGAAGCGCGGCTCGGCAAACACCTCGGCGACGATCTCGCCGAAGGCAAGCCGACGCTGCCGCTGATTCATGCGCTGCAGCACGGCAATGAAACGCAACGGACCTTGATTCGCGACGCAATCGAGCACGGCGGAATAGAGCGCCTCGACGAAATCACCCGCACCGTTGCAAGCCTGGGAGGGCTTGCGTACACTGCGCGCCGAGCCCAAAGCGAGGTGGATCAGGCGCTCGTCGCGCTGTCCCCCCTACCCGAGAGCCCGTTCAAACATGGTTTGAACGAACTCGCCCGGTTTGCAGTCGCACGCACGAATTGAGGGTTCGAACCGATTTCGGGGTGTAGCTCAGCCTGGTAGAGCACTACGTTCGGGACGTAGGAGTCGCAGGTTCAAATCCTGTCACCCCGACCAAAATCAAGAACTTAGGCCCGTGAAGCCTCGGCCCACTTTCCTGGGGGCCCGAATCGATTCCAAATGCAGCGTACATGGACAGGTGCTGAGCAAACGCCCGCTTCGGTGCCCGAAGCTGCCCGATGTGATGTCCGCTTCGGAGAAGCGTGATTCGGATCCGCTGAGGAGTGAGTTCCGGCCTCGAGAACCCGAAGCGCGGCCGCAATCGCAAGACCCCATCGGCTTCGTTCGAGGGAAATCAGGGAGACATTCTTCCGAGTGCCTCCTTGTCGCCACGGCACGGCTCAAATACCCATGGAGAAGGTTCAACGTGCGCTCCCACCCGGCGGCGTGCTCGCATGCCGCTTCGCGTGAACCGAAGTCGTCCTGGCGCACGGCGACGCGTGTCCCGCATTCGATCGGATCGAACCGGTAGGTTACCCGCGTTACGTGTCGCCCCAGGGTCGGATGATCCCACTCGTAGCGCCGAGTGAGCGTCACGCGGTGGGGCGCATCCAGGACCAGATACTCGCCAGAGGCTGGCAGAACAGCTCCGTCTGGAAGACACACATTCACCTGCCAGCGGCCTCCCACGCGCAGCTCCGATTGCCAATCAGAGAAGCGGTAGAGCCCAGGAGCGCCCCACCAGTGTTCGACCTCGGCCGAATTGAGGGCTTCGAATGCCCTCTCCGGCGGCACAGCGATGTCGATCGTGGCAAGAGCCGTCTCGCCGTCCGTGATTGCCTTTGCGTTCTTCATGATCGAGTCTCCTTCGCTGGCAGGACAACGGAACCAGTCTCGAGCAGCGATTTGAGATTGGACAGGATTTGCGGCCACCCGCCGGACACTGCGACGATGAACTTCGAGGGTTCGCGCTCGATGGTGTGGGTGATGGAGAGCTTGACCGCCGTTCCACTGGGTTCCAGCTCCATCGTGCAAAGCGAGTCCCCTTCGGCCTTGAGTTCGGGCTTGAACTGGTTCTGCCAGCGGATCACCAAGCGCCGTGGCGGGTCGGCCTCGACGATCTGGCCGGCGTCGAGGATCTGACCGTCGCCGGACACCATCTTCCACGAGGATCCTGCCGTCCACTGGCTCTCGCAGTGTATGCCGAACCAGTACTGCTTCATGAACTCCACGTCGTTGGTCAGTGCTGACCACAGCTTCTGCGGCGTGGTACGAATGTAGGTCACGTAGACAAACGTCGATCTAGCCATTGGTTTTCTCCAGGCGTTGTTTCAGATCCGAGAGCGCCTTGAGGCGCGGCTTCTCGAACTTGGCAATCCAGCGCTCATAGATCTCCTGCAGCGGTACCGGATTGAGGAAGTGCAGCTTTTCTCGACCACGCCGCACGGTGGTGACAAGGTTCGCCGCCTCCAGAAGGTCCAGGTGCTGCGTCACGCCTTGCCGCGTCATGTCCAGGTGTTCGCTCAGCTCGTTGAGTGTGCGGCCGTCGTGTGCGTGCAAGAGATCGAGGAGCTTTCGCCGGCTGGGATCGGCCAGGGCCTTGAACAGCACATCGGTGTCGTAGCGTTCTGCCATGTTCTACACGCAAGTGAATACTTGCCTAAAGTATAGGCAAGTCGCCACTTGCATGTCAAGCATTGGTCGGCGATCGCCAACGCGCGCGCTAATCGAGGCCATTTTATTTGCTCGCTGTCCTTGAATGGCAGCTTTCTTGCGACGAATCTCCCTGCTACCCGTTCCGCTTTGGCCGAACACAGCCGCTCACGTACCGATAGCAAGCCCAGCGAGAGCAGGAGGAGAAGCACAAAGCGACCTGACGATGTATTCCAAGTCGTACGCAGGGTCTGAGGACGGTCTGATTGAGAACCCGCTCACTGCGGGTCCGGCCTTACCAAAGTGGTGCACTCCTCACTTCCCAGACCGCCCGTCACGCGTCAACATTGCCGCCATTGGAATCCCGTTTATCGGTGGGACGTTCGGTTTCGCATTTGCATTTGGACCGTTCGATTTGCGCACCTGGCTCGCCGAAGATCCATCCGTAACCAATTAGGTTGCGAGG
>JAJXYU010000227.1 GCA_021780395.1 Pseudomonadota bacterium | reverse complement strand
CGGCGCGCTCGCCGGCGCTTCGGAAGCGAGCGTAAGGCGTGGCACCGCGGCGAGACGCGCCCCGCCCGCCGGCGGCGCGATGCTGCGAGACCAGAGGAAATAGACGACGTTGGCGAGGACCAGCGCGAAAACGATGGCTTTCAAGGTTCTCAAGCGACACCGTCCTCCAGCCGCAGACTGAGATCGCCGCTCAGGAATTTCCGCACGGCACCGTCCACCTCGAGCTGCAGCGCCCCCTCGGCGTCGATGCCGCGCGCGACCCCGTGCACGGGCTCGGCGCCGAGCGACAGGCGCACGCGGCGGTTCGCGAACGCATCGAGCGAGGACCATTCCGCCCGGAGCGGCGCGAATCCACTGTGTTCGTAATCCTCCAGCACGGCGAGCACGTCGTCGGTCACGGTTCCGGCGACGGCGTTGCGCGAAGGCACCGCCACGCAGGCATCGGCGACGGCCGCCACCCGAACGCCGGTCGCCTCGATCTCGCCGCGCGCACTCGCCGACAACGCGAGATTGAGACCGATGCCGATCACGACGTGCACGGGACCCTCCGCCTCGGCGCGCAGATCGATCAGCACCCCCCCGAGCTTGCGGTCCTCGAAACACACGTCGTTCGGCCATTTGAGCCGGATCCCGCGGGCGCCGACCCGACCGAGTCCGCGGGCGATCGCGACCCCGATCGCGAGACCGAGCGCGGGCAGGTCGCGGGGCATCGCGCGAAATTGCCAGCCGATCGACATCGCGATCCCCTGGCCGAACGGGGCGAGCCAGCGCCGGCCGCGGCGTCCGCGGCCGGCGCGCTGCAGCTCGCAGCAGCACAGCAGCGCCTGATCGGGCGGTGGCGGCTCACCGTTCAGCAAGCGGTCGTTCGTCGAATCGACGTCGAACGGCACGTCGATCCCGCGCAACCGCTCGCGACGAGCCGGTGCGATCGCGCGCACGAGCCGTGATGCCTCGAGCAATTCCACCGCCGTGGGCAGGCGATATCCGCGACGAGGTTCGGCGAGGATCGCGACCCCTTGCGCACGCAGGCGCTCGATGCCCTTCCAGACGGCGGCACGCGACACGCCGAGCGCGTGCGCGAGCCGCTCACCGGAGTGCACCCGCCCATCGGCGAGATGCGCGACCAGCGCGCGATCGCTCATGTCGAACGGGGTCGCAGCAGCCACAGGCGCCGCGCGCGGTGTTCGGTGCCGACTCGCATCCTCGCGATGTTGGCCCGATGCGTGTACACCAGGAACACCGTGAGCGTGGCGCAGAACCCGGGCAGCCGCCAGTCCCCGGCGCCGAGGAACGCCGCGGCGACGGTCGCCGCGGCACCGGCGAGCATCGTCGCAAGGCCGACGAACCCGGACAGCGCGACGACGAGGCACCAGGCGATCACCGTCGGCGCGAGCAGGCGCGGCGCGAGCCCCGCGAGGACGCCGATCATCGTCGCGGCGCCCTTGCCGCCGCGGAAATCGAACCACACGGGGAAGACGTGCCCGACGACGACCGCAAGGCCGCAGCCGAGGTCGATCCACGTCGGTGAAAGCGTCGGATCGTGCCACGGAGCGGGGAGCGGTACGATCGGGAGCCAGGTCACCGCGAGGACGCCCTTCGCGACGTCGATCACGAACACCGCGAGCCCGAACGCCTTGCCCTGCGTGCGAAACGCGTTCGTCGCGCCGGCGTTGCCGCTGCCCATCGCGCGGATGTCGACTCCGCGCAGGCGCCCGAGGACCAGGCTGCCGACCAGCGCACCCAGCAGATACGCGACCAGGATCTTCAGGCCGAGTTCGAGCATCGGCGGATTATGACACCAGTTCGCGCCGGCCGGACGTCGCCGAAGGTCTCAGTCGCGTCTCGGCAGGTGCACTTCCGCGAGCATGCAGCGGATCCCGCCGCCGCCGACGCGCTCGATCGTCGGGATCGCGACCCGCAGCACGGCGCCCTGGCGCTGGAGCGCCTCGCGTTGCCCGTCCCGCAGCGAGGTCCAGGCGGCCTCGGACATCACGACGAGCCGGCCCTGTGGCGGCGACAATTCGAGGCAATTGCCGGCAAAGGAGGCCATCTGAGCGTGCGTGATCTCGACGACCCCGTGCCCGGTCGCCGCCAGGCGCGACAGCACGCCGGCGCGCTGCCGCGGGTCCGGGATCGCCTCGGCGCACACGACCGCGAACTCGGAACCGACGGCCATCAGCACGTTCGTGTGATAGATCGGTCGGCCCTGGCGATCGACGGCCTCGAACGCGACGGGTTCGTAACCCAGGCGCTGCGCGAATTCGCCGAGCACGTCGAGATCGGTGCGCGGCGACAGGCAGGCGTACGCGACGCGCGCCGCCCGGTCGAGCACGAGACTCCCGGTGCCTTCGAGGAATTTCCCTTCCGCCTCGCGGTAGCTCAGATCCTCGGTGCCGTAGATAGAGAAGCCGTGGGTGCGCACGAGTTCCGCGATCAGCGCCTCGCGCCGTTCGGCGCGACGGCTCGGTGCCTGCATCGGGTAGAACACGACCCGCCCATCGCGGTGGAAGCTGACCCAGTTGTTCGGGAACACCGCGTCCGGCTTCGGCGGGTCCGGGGTGTCCTCGGCGACGATGACCTCGACGCCGGCGCGCCGCAGCGCCGACACCACGGTGTCGAATTCCGCGAGCGCGGCGGTGCGCGGTGCAGCCGGCGCCGCCGCCGGCGACGGCCGGTGCTGGAACGCGTTGCTCTCGGCCGTCTCGGCATTGAAGCCGAAGCAGGCCGGGCGAACCATCAGCACCGCGGCGGCGCTTTGCGACTCGGCGGGGGACATCCGCGCACGCTAACACAGCCGCGACCACGATGCGGCCCGTTGACATGCGCGCCGTCATTGACGATCTTTGCGAGTCACACCGTACGCGGCGGCGCGGGCTTGCGGCGCGAGCCGCGCGTCGTCGCCGACGTTCAATGGGGATCATGCGCGTTTCATTGGCCAGGTCGTTCGGGGCGCTCACGCTGCTCGCGCTGCTGTCGCCACCCACGAGCGGGTTCGCAGCCGTCCGCCGGGCGAGAGCGCCGGTCTTTTCCTTCGATTCGGTGGTCGCGATCGCGCGGCAACTGGCATCGAGCCGGACCTCGCTGCCGCCCGAACACGTGCCGGCCTGGCTCGAGCACCTCGACGCCGCGCAATATCGCGGGATCGAGTTCGATCCACGCGCCGACGTCTGGGGTCGGGCGCCGGTCGGGTTCCGGCTGGCACCGCTTCTGGTCGGTTTCAATTTCCGGACGGCGGTGAACCTCTCGGTGATCGACCGCGACCACGTGCGCAGCGTGGTCGCGACCCCGTCGATGTTCCGCTTCCCCGGCGTCCCGCCGCCGATGCGGCCCGACCAGGACCTGCCGCTGTCCGGGTTCCGCGTGCAATCCCACCTGACCTCCTGGCGCCGCTGGGACGATTTCCTGCAGTTCCAGGGCGCGAGCTATTTCCGCGCGATCGCCCGCGGTGAGGTGTTCGGGCTGTCCGCGCGCGGCCTGGCGATCGACACCGCGGAGCCGTCCGGCGAGGAATTCCCCGCATTCACGCGCTTCTGGGTCGAACGGCCACGGCCGCGATCCCGCACGATCGTGATCTATGCGCTGCTCGAGAGCCGGTCGGCGACCGGTGCCTACCGGTTCGTGGTGACGCCTGGGGTCGTCACCACGATGGACGTCACGGTCACGCTGTTCCCGCGGCGCGTGATCCACGCGTACGGCGTCGCGCCGCTGACCTCGATGTTCCTGTTCGATCCGAGCGACCGGGGGATGCGCGACGATTACCGTCCGGCGGTCGCGGACAGCGACGGCCTCGCGATCACGACGAACGTCGGCGAGCACGTCTGGCGGCCGCTCGCGAACCCGATGAAGCTGCAGATCTCCTCGTTCACCACCGAGGCGCCGCGCGGGTTCGGGCTCGTGCAGCGCGCGCGGCAGTTCTGTCGATTCGAGGATCTGCGGGCGCACTATGAATTGCGGCCGAGCGCCTGGGTCGTGCCGGAACGCGGCTTCGGTCCGGGAGCGGTCGAACTGATCGAGATCCCGTCGGCCCGCGAGACCAACGACAACATCGTCGCGTTCTTCCATCCGGACGAGCCCTTGCGGCCCGGTCACCCGGCGCAGGTCGAATACCGCCTGAGCTGGCTCGCGGACCCGCCGCTGCCCAAGGGCTTCGGCGAGGTCGTCGCGACGCGCTCGGGCGCGAGCGCGGACGGCAAGCGCCGATTCTTCGCGATCGACTACGCCGGAACCGGGGATCGCATCGCGGGTCTGCGCGTTGCGGTCAGTGCGTCCACCGGCGCGATATCCGACGTGCAGCTGGTCCCGGACCCGGCGATCCGCGGATTCAGAGCGAGCTTCGAGCTCGCCCCGAAGCGCCGGGAGCTCAGCGAGTTGCGCCTGCAGGTCACCCGCGCCGGTCGGCCGGTCGCCGAGACCTGGCTGTACCGGTGGACGGCCCGTTGAACGCCGCGAGCGACGCGTTGCCGCACGACCCCGTCGGCGGGATGCCGCCCGAGGCACCGCTCCCGATGCCGGAGCAGGATCTGGACCGCAAGCCACCGCGCGAGCGCGGGCGCTGGCCCGGCGCAGCGACCCTGTATGCAAGGATCATCCTGATCTGCACGACGCTCGCGATCGCAAGCTACGGCGTCCATCAGATGCTCCAGGTGGTGCGTTTCGCGCGGATGACGTTGTTGCAGGGCCTGATGATCGTGTTCTTCGCGATCACGCTGACCTGGATCGCGCTGGCGACGGGATCCGCCCTGGCCGGCGCCTCGAAGCGCCGCGAAGCGCGCCGCCGGACCCCGACCCCGACCCCGACGCCGGGCGCGCCGCGCACCGCGCTCGTGATGCCGATCTACAACGAGGATCCGTTGCGCACGATGAGCGCACTGCAGGCGATGGCCGAAGCGCTGATGGCGGCGGACGAGCACCCGGGCTTCGAGGTCGTCGTGCTGTCGGACTCGACCGATGCGGACGCGTGGATCCGCGAGTCACTCGCGGTGAGCCGATTGCGTGCGGCGCTCGCCGGTGCGATGCCCGTCTGGTATCGCCGACGATGGCGCAACGTCGCCCGCAAGGCGGGCAACATCGAGGATTTCGTCGAGCGGTGGGGCGGCCGGTACGACTACATGGTCGTGCTCGACGCGGACAGCCTGATCGAAGCGTCGACGCTCGTGGGTCTCGTACGGGAAATGCAGGCGGATCCGCGGCTCGGGATCCTGCAGACGGCCCCGATGCTGATCGGCGCACGCACCTTGTTCGGACGCCTGCAGCAGTTCGCCGCGCGAGTCTACGGCCCGGTGATCACCCGCGGCCTCGCGGCGTGGTCCGGCGACAGCGGCAACTACTGGGGGCACAACGCGATCATCCGCGTCGCCGCGTTCGCGGAGAGTTGCGGGCTGCCGGAACTGCCGGGGCGCAAGCCGTTCGGCGGCCACGTGCTGTCGCACGACTTCGTCGAGGCGGCGCTGCTGCGCCGGCGTGGCTGGAAGGTGCGGATGACGACCGAGCTCGGAGGCTCCTGGGAAGAGTCGCCGCCGTCGCTGATCGACCTCGCGGTACGCGATCGCCGGTGGGCGCAGGGGAACCTTCAGCACCTGAAGGTGCTGCGGACCCGCGGACTGCCGTTGACGAGCCGCGTTCACCTCGGCATCGGCATCATGAGCTATCTCTCCTCGCCGCTGTGGCTGATCCTGCTCACGATCGGCTTCGCGCTCGCGCTCCAGTCGCACCTGATCCGGCCCGAGTACTTCACGCAGGACTTTCAGTTGTTTCCGACCTGGCCCCGATTCGACACCGATCGGATGACCGCGCTGTTCTGGTTCAGCATGGTCGTGCTCCTCGTGCCGAAATCGATCGGCTTCGCGCGGGCGCTGCTGAAGCCCTCGTTGCGCCGGGGCAGCGGCGGCGCGATCGGCGTGACCGCGAGCGTGGGCTTCGAGGTGCTGCTCTCGGCGTTGTATGCGCCGATCCTGATGTTGATTCAGTGTCGGCATGTCTTCGAGATCCTGATGGGCCGGGATTCGGGCTGGAAGACGCAGCGCCGCGACGTCGAAGGGATGAGCTGGGGGGAAGCCTGGGGGTTCCACAAGCGGCATTTCCTGCTGAGCTGCGTCACCGCGCTCATCGTGTGGTTCCTGTCGCCGCCGATGCTCGCGTGGGTCTCGCCCGCGTTGCTCGGGCTGTTCCTGTCCGTGCCGCTGTCGCGCTACAGCGGCAGCGCGACCGCGGGACGTCTGCTGTCCCGGATCGGACTGCTGCGCACACCGGAGGAAGCGCGGGCGCCGCCGCTCGCGACCCGCCGCGCCGCCTTGCTCGCCGCCGCGCCGCCGTTGCCGGAGGACGGCCTCGCGTATCTCGCGCGACACCGTGAGGCACGCTGGGCGCACCTGCACGGCAACCTGCCTCGCCCCGTGGATCCGCGGGGCGAGCCGAATCCGCACGCGCTGACCGCGGAGCAAAAACTCCATCAGGCGCGTACGCTATCCGAGGCGCTCGCCTGGTTGACGCCGCTCGAGCGGGTGCAGGTCGCGGGCGATGCGCGAATGCTCGCGCAACTCGCGCTCCTGACGGACGAGCCGCGACCGGGTGAACCGATCTGACGCGAGAGGGCACG
Organism: Pseudomonadota bacterium; assembly: GCA_021780395.1. The sequence continues at coordinate 2,405 of JAJXYU010000227.1, read as the reverse complement.
AGATGGTACGGCGACGCGACGTATTGAAGACGGCCTTGGCGGTCGCCGCGGCCCCCTGGGTGGACGCGGGCGGCGCCGCAGCCGCGCCGACGCGCGCACGCACCGAGCCGCCTGCCGCGAAGTTCGATTTTGCGTGGCTGAAAGGCCACGCCCGCTGGCTCGCCGATCGACCGTACCTGCCGCCCCGCGTCGACCTGCCCGACACGCTCGCCGGCTTGAGCTACGATCGCTATCAATCCATCCGCTTCCGTGCCGATCGGGCGCTGTGGGCCGACGCGGGCTTGAACTTTCGCCTGCAGTTCTTCCACGTGGGCAGGGGCTTCATGCAGCCGGTGCGACTCTACGAAGTCGACGACGGCATCGCGCAGGAGATCGCGTACGACCCCGGCATGTTCGATTTCGGCGAGAGCGGGATCGCGCCATCGACGATGCGTGGCCGGCAGGGTTTCGCAGGCTTTCGCGTCCAGTTCGTGACCGACTGGCAGGACGACGTGAGCGCCTTCCTCGGCGCGAGCTATTTCCGCGCGGTTGGCGGGGACACCCGGCAGTACGGATTGTCGGCCCGGGGACTCGCGATCGATACGGTGGCTCCCGGCCACGTCGAGGAATTCCCGCGGTTCACCACCTTCTGGTTCGAGCGGCCGGCCGCGGGGGCCGGGGCGCTGACGCTGTACGCGCTGCTGGACTCGCCGAGCGTCGCCGGTGCGGTGCGCTTCAGGACCGCGCCGGGCGCGACCCAGATCATGGACGTGGACACGGCATTCTACCCGCGCAAGCCGATCGCCCAGCTCGGGATCGCACCGCTGACCAGCATGTTCTTCTTCGGATCGAACGACCGGCGCGATGCGCACGATTGGCGGCCGCAGGTACACGACTCCGACGGGCTGGCACTGTGGACCGGCACCGGCGAGTGGATCTGGCGACCCTTGGTGAATCCGCCGCAAGTCCACCTGAATTCCTATTTCGACGACCAGCCGAAGGGCTTCGGTCTGATACAACGCGATCGCCGGTTCGCGGATTACCAGGACGACGGCGTGTTCTACAACCGGCGGCCGAATCTCTGGGTCGAGCCCCTGCAGGGACCGGCGGGTGGCTGGGGCCGCGGGGCGGTGCAGCTGGTGGAGATCCCGACGATCGACGAGACCTTCGACAACATCGTCGCGTTCTGGAATCCGGCGACGCCGCCGCGACCAGGGCAGGAATTGCTGTACGGATATCGACTGTACTGGGGAACGCACACGCCGTTCGCGTCGCCGCGCGGCACGACGCTCGCGACCCGCACCGGGCTCGGCGGGATCATTGGACAGCAACGGCGATTCTTCTCGTGGCATTTCGACGTCGACTTCGCCGGCGGCGAGCTTGGAGCGCTGCCGGCGGGATCCCCGGTCGAGGCGGTCGTGACGACGTCCCGCGGAGAGATCCTGAACACGACTGCGCACTTCGTGCCCGAATTCAAGGGCTATCGGGCCTTGTTCGACGTGAAGCCCGACGACCGCCCGGACCCGATCGATTTGCGGTTGTTCCTGCGGATTCGCGGTTGGCCCTTGACGGAAACCTGGATCTACCAGTGGACGCCGCCGACGCTCGCGGAGCGCAAGCGCATCCTGTTCGGCACCTGACGGTCGGACGTCCGCGAGCGCCGGTCAACCGGCTTCGGCGACCGCGAGGACGTGCTGTCTCGCCGAGACGACCACGCCGCCCGGCTTCTCGAGCGTGATCACGAACGCCTTCGCGCGCCGCACCGGCACCGCCGGATGAATCGGCACGATCACCCGCCGACGCGCCGACGGGCAATCGAACACGCCGCCGTCGACCGGATAGCGCGGATCGCGTGCCGCATCGCTGATCCAGATCTGGTATTGAGCGACCGCCCGGTCGTTGCGCGGCAAGCCGATGAAGCGGATGAACCCGCGCTGCGCGATGGGATCCCAGACGGCGTCGCCGTGCACGGAGCCGGCTGCCGGGTCCTGGGTTCCCTCGAGCGCGATCTCGATCGTCCCCGCGTCCGCGAGCAGGGCGCGTCGCGCGACCGACGGGTCGACCGGCGTTGCGGTCTTCGGCAGTGGCGGTGCGTGCAGCGGGCGGATCCAGGCCGCGATCGCGAGGACGAAGCAGGCGGCGGCGGTCCACCAGCCGGACGACGCCCCGCGACCCGCCCCGATCCAGCCCCGGCGTTTCGGCGTCTGGACGTTTGGTCGGTCGATCATGGGCCCCTCTCGTGACGGGTCCTGGAAAAAAACGAAACCCCCGCCGGTTCGCCCGGCGGGGGTTCGTCGCAGTCACGGAATGTAAGAGCCTGGCAGTGACCTACTTTCACATCGACAAAGTCGACACTAGCATCGGCGCGGAGCGTTTTCACTTCCGAGTTCGAAAAGGGATCGGGTGGTTCCCACTCGCTATGGCCG
>JAJXYU010000222.1 GCA_021780395.1 Pseudomonadota bacterium | reverse complement strand
CGACACAGGCGAGCGCGGCGCCGAGGACCCATACGGTCGGGCCCGACCGACGCCGCCTTGGATTGCTGACCACCGCCATCGTCCTCCCTCCTGCGCCCGAATCCGGTCGCCGACTCTTCGGTAGACCACCGCCACTCCCGGCGGGTTCCTTGAATTTCGCGCGAGCGGCACCATTGCTCGCTGCGAGTGGCTTCAATGAATGGTAGCTCAGCCGGGGCAAAATGCCATGTCGGATTCCTTGCACGTCGTCTGTGGATATTGTGACGCAGTCGTCGGACTTCCCGCCGCGCGACTCGGCGACGGGCCCCGCTGCCCGCGGTGCCACCACCCGCTGTTCGAAGGCAAGCCGTATGCATTGAAGACGGCGAACTTCGATGCGCACGTCGCGCGCAACGACCTGCCGCTGGTCGTCGATTTCTGGGCTACCTGGTGCGGGCCCTGCCAGATGATGGCACCGTTCTTCGAGCAAGCCGCGCGCCGGCTCGAACCGCGCGTTCGGTTCGCGAAGCTCGATACCGACGCAGAATCCGCGCCGGCCCAGCGGCATGGGATCCGCAGCATTCCGACGCTGATCGTGTTTCGCGGCGGCCGCGAGCTCGCGCGCCAGTCGGGCGCGATGGACGCCGGCCAGCTCACGCGCTGGCTCGAGGCGGCGATCGCGTGAGCGCACGCGCGACGCCTCAGCGGTTCACGAGGTGCCGCGCTCGTCGCGCGCTAGCGCTTCTTGCCGAGTCCGATCACCACGAGCACGCAGCCTGCGCCGAGGGCGACACCGCCGACCCACGGTGGCACGGTCTTCTCACTGCGCACCCGGGCCTCGAATCCTCCGAATTTCAGCACGCTCTGCTGGCTCGAATACGTCAGCGGCTTGATCAACTGGTACAGACCGGCGGCCACCAGCAGGGCGCCGGCGATCGCGATCGTTCGAGTCATCGTCATGGTCGCCCACTCGCTTTCCCTTCCCGGCGCCATTGTAGCGCCGTGGAACCCCGGATCGGTGCCTCGGCAGCCGTGATTGCCGGCCCCTGCCCCGCGCGGTAGTCTCGGCGAGGACCGCTCGATCAGCGAGCCTGACGGGAGCGACGATGCACATCGACCCGGAACGTTTCCGCGTCGCCGAGGGCGCGGCGGTGAACCTGAAGAAATGGCCGACGCGGATCGCGCCGGTCTACTCGAGCGACGCGCAATACCAGCGGATCCTGCACGACCACGTCGCGGCGCTGAGCGCCCAGCAGGCGCGGCTGTACGCCTCGGCGAGCCACGCGCTGCTGCTGATCTTCCAGGCGATGGACGCGGCGGGCAAGGACGGCGCGATCGCGCACGTGATGTCCGGCGTGAACCCGCAGGGGTGTCAGGTATTCAGCTTCAAGCACCCGAGCGCGACCGAACTTCAGCACGATTTCCTGTGGCGGACGACCCGGGACCTGCCGGAGCGCGGTCGCATCGGCATCTTCAACCGTTCCTATTATGAAGAGGTGCTGATCGTCCGGGTGCACCCCGAGATCCTGCGCAACGAAGGTGTACCGGACTCGCGCATCGGCTCGAAGGACGTGTGGCGCCGGCGTTACGAGTCGATCGTCGACCTGGAACGCCATCTGCACCGCAACGGCACGCGGATCGTGAAATTCTTCTTGCACCTCTCGAAGGACGAGCAACGGCGGCGCTTCATCGAGCGGATCGATCAACCGGAGAAGAACTGGAAGTTCAGCCGAGCCGACGTCGAGGAGCGCCGGTACTGGAGGCAGTACATGCACGCCTACGAGAAATGTCTCGAGGCGACCAGCATGTCGATCGCGCCGTGGTACGTCGTGCCCGCCGACGACAAGCGCAACGCGCGCCTGATCGTCTCGAGCGTGATCCTCGACACGATCCGCGCGTTGAAGCCCGAGTTTCCGCGGGTGAGCCCCGAGCGCCGCCGCGAACTCAAGGCCTTGCGGCGAACGCTCGCACGCTGAGCACCGCCCGCCCGCGCGACCTCCCCGGTATTCACGGCACGAGAACCGCCGCGCCGTCGAACCGACCCGCGCGCAAGTCCTCGAGCGCCCGGTTCGCATCGCGCAGCGGATATCGCGTCGTCTTCGTCACGAGGCCGATCCGCGGTGCGATCGCCAGGAATTCGCGTCCGTCGCGCCGCGTGAGGTTCGCGACCGACACGAGCTCGCGCTCCCCCCACAGCAACCGGTACGGAAAGCTCGGCACGTCGCTCATGTGGATACCGGCGCACACGACTCGGCCGCCCTTGCGCACGGCGGCGAGCGCCGTCGGCACGAGCGAACCGACGGGCGCGAACAGGATCGCCGCGTCGAGCGGCTCGGCGGGGCGCTCGTCGGATCCGCCCGCCCAGACCGCCCCGAGGGAGCGCGCGAAGCGCTGCGTCGCCACGTCGCCCGGCCGCGTGAACGCATGCACCTCGCGTCCCTGCGACGCCGCGACCTGCGCGACGAGGTGCGCAGCCGCCCCGAACCCGTAGAGACCGATCCGGCGCCGGTCGCCCGCGGCCGTGAGAGCCCGCCAGCCGATCAAGCCCGCGCACAGCAGCGGAGCGACCGCGGCATCATCGCCCTGCTCGCCGAGCGGAAAGACGTAGCGCACGTCGGCGATCACCACGGTCGCGTAGCCGCCGTCGCGCGTGTAGCCGGTGAATGAGGGTCGATCGCAGAGATTCTCGCGGTCCGCCGCGCAATACGGGCACGCCCCGCAGGTCGATCCGAGCCACGGCACCCCGACCCGCAGCCCGATTGGAAGGCCCTCGACGTCATGGCCGATCGCGTCGACCCGCCCGACGATCTCGTGGCCTGGAATCACGCCGCTCTTCGGCGCCGGCAATTCGCCGTCGACGAGGTGTAGATCGGTGCGGCACACGCCGCAGGCGCTCACGCGCACACGGATCTGTCCGGGACCCGGGACCGGATCGGGCCGTTCGATCGCGACGAGCGGCGCACCGGGCCCGACCAACTGCATCGCGAACATCTCAGGATCCTCGCGATCGCCGGCGACGCAGCCTGCGCCAGACGCCCGGGATGCGATCCGGCAGATCCTCGGCGATGAGTCCGGGACCGACCGCGGCCGCCGCGGCACCGTGCATCCAGACGGCGGCCGCGGCCGCGCTCCAGGGATCCATCCCCTGGGCGAGCAATCCCGCCACGAGCCCGCCGAGCACGTCGCCCGCGCCTGCGGTCGCAAGCGTCGGCGGCGCGTTCGCGTTGATCGCGGCGCGACCGTCGGGCGCGGCGATCACGGTATCCGCCCCTTTCAACACGATCACCGCGCCGCTCGCGGCGGCGGCGGCCCGCGCTCGCGCGAGCTTCGTGCCCCGGAAGTCGAATACGCGGCGATATTCTCCTTCGTGCGGCGTGAGCACGCAGGGCCCCCGGATCGCCTGCCACAGCGACGCGGGATCCTCGACGAACGCGCTGATCGCGTCGGCGTCCAGCACCGCCGGACGGCGGGTCTCGAGTATCGCGAGCACGCGGGCGCGCGTCTCGGCCCCGACGCCGGCCCCGGGGCCGATCAGGATCGAGGAGATCCGCGGATCCGCGAGCAGTCGCGCCAGATCGCCGGCGGTATCGGCCGTCGCGACCATCACGCTCTGCGATGCCGCCGCATAGATCGGCCACGCGACCGTCGGCGCGGCGATCGTCGTCAGCCCCGCGCCGGCGCGAGCCGCCGCCCGTGCGGCCATCCGCGCCGCACCGGTCAGCGGGTGACCGCCGACCACCAGCGCGTGGCCGCGCGAGTACTTGTGATCCGCGATCCCGGGACGCGGCAGCGCGTCCACCCAGAGCCGCGGCTCGTTCTCGAACGCGTCGGGCTCGAGTGCGGTCACGATCGAGTCGTCAATGCCGATGTCGGCCACGGCGATCTCGCCGCACAGCGCGCGGCCCGGCAGCAGCAAGTGTCCCGGCTTCTTGCGAACGAACGTCACGGTGAGCACGGCGGCCGCGGCCCCCAGATCCTCGCCGGTATCACCGTCCACGCCACTCGGAACGTCGATCGCGACGAGCGGAATCCGGCGCGCACGTGCCGCCGCGAGCGTCTCGAGTGCGGGCCCTTCGAGCGCCCGGCTCAAGCCGGCGCCGAAGAGTCCGTCGACGACCAGTGCCGCCCCGTCGAGCGATGCCGGCGTGACCGCCTCGATCGGCCCGTGCCACCGCGCCGCCTGCTGCCGTGGCGCGCCGACGAGCCGTTCGCGCGTCCCGAGCAGCGCGACGCGCACGGGCCAGCCCCGCTCGGCGAGACGCTGAGCGACGACGAGGCCGTCGCCGCCGTTGTTGCCCGGTCCGCACAGCACGACGACCGGTCGCGAACCCCAGCGTCGCTCGATCTGCTCGGCCACCGCATCGCCCGCCCGCTGCATCAACTGCTCGATCGACGCGCCAGCCGCGGCCGCCCGCCGGTCCGCCTCGCTCGTGCGGGCGCGATCGAGCAGCGCACACCGGTTTCGATCGACTGCGGACTCCACCATGGACTCGAGTCTAGCAGTGCCGCACCGCTGCACGGGATCCGCGCTTGTCCGGCTCGACGGTGACGGCCGGTCGCGCTATCGTCCGCGCTGTCGTCCCTGGATGGCCGGACCGGCCGCCGACGCGGAGATTCGATGAGCGACCGTATCCCGATGATCGACGTCGGCCCCCTGTTCGGCGGACCGTCGACCCGGCGCGACAGCGTCGACGCCGAGATCATGGCCGCAAGCGCGGAGAGCGGTTTCTTCGTCGCGACGGGGTTCGCGCCGACGGTACCGCTCGACACGACGACCCGCGCCGATTTGTTCCGGATATTCGATCTGCCGGACGCGCAGATCCGTCGCCTGTGGCGCCGCAAATTCGACCCGAGCCGGCCGAACCTGTATCGCGGCTGGTTCCCGGCGCAGGGCGGGTTCCTGACCTGCAAGGAAGGCATCGACATGGGACCCGACGTCGCCCATGGTCCGGCCGAGGTCGACCCCGGCGACCCGCTGCGCGAAGCGACGCCGCTGCCGCCCGACGCCGTCCTCCCGGGCTGGCGCGCGACGGTCGCCTCGTACTACCGGTCGATGGAAGGCGTGAGCCGCGCGCTGATGCGTGCGATCGCCCGCGGACTCGGGCTCAGCGAAACCCATTTCGACGATGCGTTCGCGCGCGGCGGCCTGTCGACCTTGCGGCTGATTCGCTATCCGGTGCGAACCGATGCGCAGCACGTCGCCGCGACCGAGCCCGGGGTCTGGGTCGATCGCGGAACGGAGCGCTGGTACGTGATGGGCGCTCCGCACGTCGACACCGGGTTCCTGACCCTGCTCGCACAGGACGGCGTGGAAGGCCTGCAGGCACGACATCGCGACGGCGACTGGACCGACGTGCCGCCCGCCGAGGGAAGCCTCGCGGTGAACTTCGGCAAGGTGCTCGAACGCTGGAGCGGCGGACGCATCCGGGCGACCGAGCATCGGGTGATCGGCCACGGGCGGGAACGCCGGTCGATCCCCTTCTTCTACGAAGCCCGCGCCGACGCCGAGATCGCACCGCTGCCGATTCCCGGTGTCGCGCCGTTCGAGCCGTTCCTGTTCGGCGACTACCTCTGGAAGACGACGACGCAGTTCGTCGAGTTCAAGGGCATGGAACACCTGCGGTCACCGCGCCGCGACCCCGCTGCGCGCGCGACCTGAGCCTTGCTCGCCGGTGCGCCGCACCGCCTCAAGATCCGTCCGAGCGCCCGAGGGGTCGCGATTGTACTGCGAGCCGGGGGCGGTACACTACCGACGGGCCGGCTTAGCTCAGTTGGTAGAGCGCCAGTTTTGTAAACTGGATGTCGCGGGTTCGATCCCTGCAGCCGGCACCACCTGACCCATCGAATCCCCGATCTCGCGAGTTCGCGCCGATGCATCCATCCACGAGAGCCCGTTGGCTCACCCTCGCCGGCCTCGCAACCGTCGCCGCGGTGATGGTCGCGCCGCCGGCGCACTGCGGCGCGCCGCGCGCACCGCTCGCCTCGAGCGCGCCAACGCGGTCGACGCCCCCGAGCGCGTCGGCCCGTCCGGCCGATGCGCTCGCCGAATCCCCGGTGCCTGCCGCCCCGATGAGTGCGCAGCAGGTGCTCGCACTCCTCGACCGGACGATTCAATGGTATCGGGACCAGCGCACCGAGCGCGACCTCGCCGACCAGCCGAGCGACTGGCCGATCCTGTCCGAGAATGCCCGGATCGCGCAGCAAATCCTCTCGTTCACCTTCGCGATCGCGCGCGCGGACGCGCGCATGCTCGCCCGCCCGGGCGCGCCGAACGCGTCGGCGCCGGGCGGATCGGCGGGCACGGGACTGTTTGCATTGAAGGCGAGGCTCCAGGCCGACCAGCATTCGATCGACGCCGAAATCGCGGCCGCTCGCGCGGGCCTCGCGCGGGCGCGCGGGCCGCGGCGCACGGCCTTGCTCGCGCAGATCTCCGAACTGCACGGCGAGCGCGACCTGACGGGCGCGCGGCTCGGGATCATCGACGCGATGGCCGATTTCGCCGGCACGTCCGGCACCGGCGCAGGCTCCCTGAGCCTGCAGATCGAGGCGATGTCGCTCGCGCTCCCGGGCACCGCGGCGAGCCCGGACACCGCCGCGACGGGTGCCGCCCACGCCCGATCCGCGTCGGCGGGGCGATCGCCGATCGATCTGCCGGCATCGGGCGACGCGCCGCTCTCGAACGGCGGTCTGTGGCAACGCGTCCGCGCCGTCTGGCGTCTCGCGTCCCAGCGGGACGCGCTCGATGCCCGGATCAAGGCGACGCTCGCGCTCCAGCGGGAATTCACCGCGGCTCGCGCGCCGCTGATCGCGCGGGTCCGCTCGCTCGCGACGCGCGGGAATGCGCTCGCGGCCGCGGCCGATCACGCCGACGCGGCCGCGTTGACCGCGATGCGGCCGCAACTCGATGCGCTCGCGGCTGAATTTCACCGGATGTCCTCGCTGTTGATCCCCTTCGGCAAGTCCTACGTGCTGATTCCGCAGTATGTCGCGAACCTGCACAGCTGGCGTGCGGCGATCGATCAGCGATATCGCAGCGCCGCGATCGCGCTCGCGGTGCGGGCCGGGATTCTCGCGCTCGTGCTCGCGGCGCTGTTCATCGCCGCGGAGTTCTGGCGGCGCGCGGTCTTTCGTTACGCACACGAGGCGCGGCGCCGGCATCAGCTGCTGCTGATTCGCGCGATCACCTTGTGGACGTTGGTTGCGCTGATCGTCGGGATCGCCTTCGCGACCCAGCTCGGCTCGATCGCGACGCTCGCCGGCCTGATCACCGCCGGCATCGCGGTCGCGATGCAGAGCGTGCTCGTCTCGATCGTCGGCTATTTCTTCCTGATCGGGAAATACGGCATCCGCGTCGGCGATCGGGTGCAGATCGGCGACGTCACCGGCGAGGTGATCCACCTCGGCCTGGTCCGCCTGCAGCTGATGGAACTCGGCGGCCAGGGCAAGCTCGGTCCGACCGGACGCATCGTCGCCTTCGCGAATGCGATCGTGTTCCAGGTCGCGAACGGATTGTTCAAGCAGATTCCGGGCGTCGAGATCGCCTGGCACGAGGTCAAATTGACGCTGCCGGCCGGCGCCGATCCGGTCGAGAGCAAGAACCACCTGCTGCTCGCGGTGAACGACGCGCTGCAGGACTATCGCGGCGAGATCGAGCGGCAAGCCGCCGAGATCCGCGAGGCGACGGCGTCGAAGTCGGCCGGGAGCGCGGAACCGCGCGTGCAGTTGCAGTTCGGAACGACGGCGGTCGAGGCGGTCGTCCGCTATCCGGTGCATCTCGCGCACGCCGCCGAGATCGACGAACGCGTGACCAAGGAATTGATCCGTGCGCTCGGCGAGCGTCCGGGCCACTGAGGCCGATTGCGGGGCTTCGATGCCGCGCGCGGATCGCGCCGGCGGCTACAGACCGAGGTCGGACAGGCCGGGATGATCGAGCGGCCGCGGACCCTGCGGCCAGTGGAATTGGCGCTCCGCGGCGGCGATCGGCAGATCGTTGATGCTCGCGAGGCGCCGGCGCATCAGGCCATGCTCGTCGAACTCCCAGTTCTCGTTGCCGTAGGAGCGGTACCACTGGCCGGCATCGTCGTGCCATTCGTACGCGAACCGGACCGCGATGCGGTTCTCGCGGCAGGCCCAGAGTTCCTTGATCAACCGGTAATCGAGTTCGCGATTCCATTTGCGGATCAGGAAGTCCACGATCTCGGCTCGACCGCGCAGGAATTCGCTGCGGTTGCGCCACTGGCTGTCGCGGGTGTACGCGAGCGAGACGCGCTGGGGATCGCGCGTATTCCACGCATCCTCGGCCATGCGCACCTTGCGCGCGGCGGTCTCGGCATCGAACGGGGGCAACGGGGGTCGCGGCGCCTCCGGCTGCGTCATCATTCTTCCTCCCGCGGTTCGTTCAACGAATCGCTCCCGTAGATATAGGCGAAATTCCCGAGGATCGCGAGCAGGAACAACGCGACCGCCGCCGGCGTGACCTCGAGCACCCGATGCCATCCGATCCAGTCCGTCGGTTCGGCGAGCCAGTGCGCGAACTGCGCGAAGTGACCGCGCTCGCCCACGCCGATCGTCGCGAACGCGGACCGAAGCCCGTCGCTCACACCGATCGGCGTCCATTGTCCATCCCGCAACCAGCGATAGCCTTGGTACGCGACCACCCCGACGGAGGCGAACCAGGCGCCGTAGGCCAGCATGAATCCACCGATGCGCAAAGCCATCGCGGTCAAGCGCCGGGGCATGACACCACCTGGAGTCGGACGATGCGTCCCGCGGAACTGCCGAGATCCGACGGCGTGAGGTTCGGATCGGTTGGCTTCAGGTCGACGTCGATCCAGTACACGTCACCGCTGCGGTTACGTTCCGCGACGTGCGGATGCAAGCCGAGGGACCGAGCGAGGCCGACCCGCGCCTGGGCGCGGGTCGATTCGCTGTACAAACCGAGCGAAATCACCGTGCCTTCCTTCGGACCCGGCATCTCCAGCGCATGCTTGATCCCCGCCGTCGCGAGCTTGGCGCGCAGTCGCGCGACCGCAGCCGGCGTCGGCGGCAGATCCAGATAGACCCAGACGCCTGCCCAGACCTCGCCTTCGGCGACCCGCTGCGTCGGCCGGTAGCCGCCGCGACGCAGGGTCGCGGCGGCGCGCGCGGCCTCGGCGGCGTCGAGGAAGGGGCCCACGCTGATGCACCGGGTCGAGGTGGACGCGGGCGGCGGCG
>JAJXYU010000032.1 GCA_021780395.1 Pseudomonadota bacterium | reverse complement strand
GCAGGGACCGGGTGTTCCTGAAGATCTTCCGTGGCGGCGACGCGATCCCGATCTCGGACCTGCTGCCGATGCTCGAGAACATGGGGCTGCGGGTGATCGCCGAGCGGCCCTACGGGCTCGATTACCTGGACGGCCAGCACGGCTGGATCCAGGACCTGGAGCTCGAGGTGCCCGGGACGGTCCAGGCGCGGTTCGAGGCGCGCGCGGCCGAGTTGAAGAACACGTTCACCGCGGTCTGGTCGGGCCGGATGGACAACGACGGTCTCAACCGGCTGACGCTGCACGCGGGAGTGCCGTGGCGGCTGGTCAACGTGCTGCGCGCGTACTCCCGCTACCTGCTGCAGACCGGACTGCCGTACAGCCAGGGATACGTCGCGCAGGTGCTCACGCAGAACGCAGCCGCCGCCCGGCTGCTCGCCGACCTGTTCGTCGCGCGCTTCGATCCGCAGATCGCGACCGGGCCGCGCCGCTCGGCCGAGAAGCGACTGAACGGCTCGCTCGGCGCCGCGCTCGAGGCGGTCCGCCGGTCGGACGAGGACCGGATCCTGCGGGCGCTGTGGAATGCGATCGATTCCACCGTGCGCACGAACGCATGGCAGCACGACGCGGCCGGGGCCGAGAAGGACTACCTGTCCTTCAAGATCGCGAGCCAGCGGCTGCGGGAACTGCCGTTGCCGAAGCCGCTGTGGGAGATCTTCGTGTATTCGACCCGGATGGAGGGCGTGCACCTGCGCATGGGACGCGTCGCGCGCGGCGGCATCCGCTGGTCGGACCGCCTGGAGGACTTCCGCACCGAGATCCTCGGGTTGATGAAGGCCCAGAACGTCAAGAACACGATGATCGTGCCGGTCGGCGCGAAGGGCGGTTTCGTCGCGAAGCGGCTCCCCGAGGGCGGGCGCGACGCACAACAGGCGGAGGTCGTCGCGTGCTATCGCACCTTGATCCGCGGCCTGCTCGATCTGACCGACAACATCGCGGGCGAACGCATCGTGCCCCCGCGCCAGGTCGTCCGGCACGATGAGGACGATCCGTATCTCGTCGTCGCGGCCGACAAGGGCACCGCGACGTTCTCCGACATCGCGAACGAGATCTCCGAGAGTTATGGATTCTGGCTCGGCGACGCGTTCGCCTCCGGCGGTTCGGCCGGTTACGACCACAAGAAGATGGCGATCACCGCGCGCGGCGCCTGGGAGTGCGTGAAACGGCACTTCCGCGAGATGGGCGTCGACATCCAGCGCCGGGAATTCACCGTCGCGGGGATCGGCGACATGGCGGGCGACGTGTTCGGCAACGGCATGCTGCAGTCTCCGCACATCCGCCTGCTCGCCGCGTTCAACCACCAGCACGTGTTCATCGATCCCGCCCCGGACGCGGCGCGTTCGTTCCGCGAGCGCCTCCGCCTGTTCAAGCTGCCGCGCTCGAGCTGGGAGGACTACTCGACCGACCTGCTGTCGAAGGGCGGCGGAATCTATCTGCGCAACGCGAAGAGCATCCCGCTGTCGCGGGAGGCGCAAGCACTGCTCGGGCTGCCGGCGCAGACCACGCCGAACGAGGCGATCAAGGCGATCCTCAGGCTCGACGTCGACCTGCTGTGGAACGGCGGCATCGGCACCTACGTGAAGGCGAGCAACGAGAGCCATGCGGACGTCGGTGACCGGACCAACGACGCGGTCCGCGTCGACGCGCGCGACCTGCGCTGCAAGGTCGTCGGTGAAGGCGGCAACCTCGGCCTGTCACAGGCCGCGAGGATCGAATACGCGCGTCGCGGCGGACGCCTGAACACCGACTTCATCGACAACTCGGCCGGCGTAAACACCTCCGACGTCGAGGTCAACCTGAAGATCCTGCTGAACGGGGCGGTGCAGGCGGGCGAGATCACCCGCGCGGCGCGCGACCGCCTGCTCGCGAAGATGACCGACGAGGTCGCTGCGCTCGTGCTGCGGAACAATTACCTGCAGGGCCTCGCGATCAGCGTGACCCAGGATCAGGCGAAGGAGCGCCTCGGCGAGGGCGCCTTCCTGCTGCGCGCGCTGGAGCGCGCCGGGCAGCTCAACCGGGCGCTCGAATCGCTGCCGAGCGACGAGGAGATCGCCGAACGACGCAAGTCGGGCGAGGGCTTGACGCGCCCGGAGATCGCGATCGCGCTCTCCTACGGAAAGATCTGGCTCGACAAGGCGTTGATCGACTCCGACGTGCCGGAAGACGACTACCTTGCCGACGAGCTGGAGCGCTATTTCCCGGCGCCGGTGCGCACGCGCTTCGCCACGCGCATCAAGCGCCACCGGCTGCGCCGGGAGATCATCGCGACCGCGGTCACGAACGGGCTGATCAACCGGATGGGTCCGGTGTTCCCGGTGCGTGCGGTCGAGGACACCGGCGCGGACCCCGCGGCGGTCGCCCGGGCGTACACCATCGCGCGCGAGGTGTTCGGGATGCGGGAGACCTGGGCGCAGATCGAGGCGCTCGACAACCGCGTCGCCAGCGCGAGCCAGTACGTCGCGTTCGAGCAGACGACGCGGATCCTCCGGCACATGACCTACTGGCTGCTGATGCAGAAGCGCGCGGACCTCGACGTGCGACGCGGCGTGCGCCGCTACGCCGAGGGCGTGCGGGATCTCCTGCGCGAGGTACACACGACCCTCGGGGCCGGCGAGCGGGTGCGCTACGACTCGGCGCGGATGCGTCTCGCCGGCGAGCGCGTTCCGGACGCGCTCGCCGCACGGATCGCGGCGCTCGCGTCGCTCCATGGCGCGTTCGATCTGGTCGAGGTATCGGGCGCGACGCGCGTGCCGGTCACGTTCGCCGCGCAGGCCTACTTCGCGCTCGGCGAACGCATCGGCCTTGGCTGGCTGAAGGAGCAGATCGATGCGCTGCCGTCCGACGCGCACTGGCACGCGGTCGCGCGCGCGACGCTGCGCGACACGTCGTTCGCGCTGCAGCGGAAGATCACCGGCGCGGTGCTGGCGAGCCAGAAAGGCCCGGCCACGGCGCGCGTCGAGTCCTGGCTCGCGGGACGGCGCGGTGATGTCGCGAACCTCGACGGGCTGCTCGCGGATCTGCGCTCCGGCGCGGGCGCCGACTTCGCGACCTTGTCCGTCGCCCTGCAATCCGTACGCCGCCTGGCCGGCGAGTGAGAGGCACGCAACCATGCCCGGAAAATTGATCCTCGTCCGTCACGGACAGAGCGTCTGGAATCTCGAAAACCGGTTCACCGGCTGGGTGGACGTCGATCTCAGCGACCAGGGACGCGCGGAAGCCGGGCGGGTCGGCCGGGAACTGCTCGCCGAGCGCATCGAGCCGCAGATCGCGCTCACGTCGGTGCTGAAGCGCGCGATCCGGACACTGTGGATCGCGCTCGACACGATGGACCGGATGTGGATCCCGGTCGAGAACAGCTGGCGGCTGAACGAGCGCCACTACGGCGCTCTGCAGGGACTCGACAAGGCGCAGACCGCGGCCCGCCACGGCGAAGCCCAGGTGAAGATCTGGCGCCGCAGTTACGACGTCCCGCCGCCGCCGCTGCCGGCGGACGATCCCAGCCATCCCCGCTTCGACCCCCGCTATGCGGGCGTGGACCCGCGGGAGCTGCCGTCCGCCGAGTCCTTGAAGGATACCCTGGCCCGGGTGCAACCCGACTGGAACGCGAGAATCGCGCCGCGGCTCGCGGCGGACCAGAACGTGCTGGTCGTCGCCCATGGCAACTCGCTGCGCGCGCTGGTGAAGATGCTCGATCGGATGTCCGACGCCGAGATCGTCGAGTTCAATATTCCGACCGGCGTCCCGATCCTCTATGAATTCGACCGGACCCTGGCGCCGGCCGGGTGGCGTTTCCTCGGCGACCCGGCGACGATCTCGGCCGCCCAGGAGGCGGTCAGCCGCCAGGGTCGCAAGCAATGACCTGCCTCAGGTATCCGGAGCGATCGCGACCTTCAAGCCCTCGAGCGCCTCGGTGAAATCCACCTGGCAGGACAGCCGCGACACCTCCGGCCGGTAGTCCGACAGCTCGGTCAACAGGTCCTGTTCGTCGCTCTGCTTCTTGGGCAGGCGCTCGACCCACGCGGGGTCGACGTAGACGTGACAGCTCGCGCAGGAACACAGCCCGCCGCAGACCGCCGCGACGCCGTAGTCCAGTTCCCGCAGGATCTCCATCAACTTCAATCCCGGCTTCGCATCGATCACGTGCTCTTTGCCGTCCCGGTCCACCACCGTCATCCGCGTCATGCCTGAACCCCGTTGAAATCGCTCGAGGGCGGTCGATACTGCCGCCAAACGGGCTATTTTGCCTCAATTATCGCTTATTCGGCAACGCGCGACGATTCGAGCCGCGCGATCATCCGCCGCGCGCGCGCGCGCGCGTCCGCCGCCTCCGCGTCTGCGGCGCGCCGCAGGAACAGCTCGCTCCACAACACGCCGACGTAGTCGTAGAGCCACCCGACCGCGACGAAGCGGGTCCGTTCCCGCGCGCTCGGCTCGCGCCCCAGATAGCGTTCGAGCAGGACGGCGCGCGTCGCGTCCGTCCAGTCGCACGCGCAGCTCCAACCGACGACGTCCCAGAACCGGTCGCCGACGTGCGCGTATTCCCAGTCGAGCGCGAGGAGTCCGGTCGGGGTTTCGATGAGGTTCAGCGCATGCAGGTCGCTGTGACACAGCGCCGGCGCGTCTTCATCGGTCTGCGCGAGCAGGCGCAGTCGAACCCCGGCCGCGGCGCGCAGCGCGGCGCCGTCGTCGACGATCGTCACGGACCCGCCGAGCGCGCGCTCGTAATGGGCGATCCAGTCGGCAACGCCGATCCGACGGGCGGGCACCGGCGGCGCAAGCGCGTGGATCGAGCGCATCAGCGCCGCGACCGCGGCGATCCGGCCGGGATCGTCGAGCGCGACCGCGTCCCAGGAAGACCCCTCGACCCAGCGCGAAACGAGGATGCCGGCGTCCGGGTCGGAGCGTACGACCTCGGGCGCGAGACCCGCCGCGCCCGCAACCGTGCGGACCGCATGCTCCCATCGCGGGTCGAAGCCCTCCCCGCGCTCGTCCGCGGGCGCGAACCGCAGCGCATAGACCCGGCCGGCGCGCTCGGCGCGATAAGTGCGGCTCCCGAGTCCGGTGCCGATCCGCTGCAGCCGCACCGCCCCGCGGCCCGGGAGGTATTGCCGCGCGACCCGCTCGATCCCGGCGTGCGACGCCGGCTTCACGCCGGCAGGCTCCGCCGCCATTCGCGGATGCCGAATCCGATCATCACCAGGTACACGCCGAACAACAGCATCGTGGGATACAGTTCCCGGCGCCAATACACGAAGATCGCGACCGAATCGATCACGAACCACCAGTGCCAGTTCTCGTAGACCTTCACGGCGACGAGATAGGTCGCGAACGCGCTCGACCAGGTCACCATCGAGTCGACGAACGGCCATGCGGCCGGCGTGTACCGGCGCAGGAAATACGCGCTGCACAACGAACAGGCGACGATGCCGGCGAAGCCGAGCACGTGACGCCCGATCGACCAGCGTTGCACCCCGCTGTTCGCCTCACTCGAGCGGCGCGACCACTGCCACCACCCGTACACCGCGATCGCGGCGTAGAACACGTTGAGCACCGACTCCATGTAGAGCCGCGCGCGGAACATCACGATCACGTACAACGCCGAACTGGTGAAGGCGGCGACCCAGCAACTGCGCCGCTGGCCGATCGCGAGCAGCAGATAGAGGATCGCGAGCGTCGCCGCGACGATCTCGATCCAGCTCGCGGTGCGCCAGGCCACCGCGAGCTGGGCCAGGAGCTCGTGCATCGATCAGGTCGCGTCGGGCGCCGCGGGCGCGGCGAGCTTCGGCAGCACCTTCATCACAAATATGAGCTGCGGCGCATCGACCGCGGCACGCTCGAATTCCTCGGTGAGCACCGCCATGATGCGCGCGAGATCCCCCCAGATCTGGGTGCTCAGATCGTTGGTGACGATGCGCAGGTCCCGGTGACGATTCAATCGCTCGATGAAGGCGAGGATTCGGGCGATGTAGTCCTCGCCGAGCGGGTACAGGCTGATTTCGACGGCTGCGTGCATTTCGACCACTCCCTACGCCGGTACTAGCCGGATCAGGTTCGACGGGTTCGCCCCGCCGGCCGACGTCGCGACCGCGGGTGCATCTCAGGCCTTGCGGCCACCCCTTGGGCCCGGACAGTGTAGCGGCAGGCCGGCGCTCGTGCAAAACTCCGGGCGATATCACCGGCCCAGGAGAGTCGATGGCATGCGGATGTTCCATGTCGATGCGTTCACCCTGACTCCGTTCGGCGGGAATCCGGCGACGGTCGTGCTCGACGCCGACGGACTCGACGATGCGCGGATGCAGGCGATCGCACGCGAGTTCGCCCACGCCGAGTGCGCGTTCGTGCGGCACTCGGGCGCGCCCGGCGAGGACGTCGCTGTCCGCTTCTTCAGTTCGCGCAAGGAGGCGCCCTTCGTCGGCCATGCGACTGTCGCGGCTCACGCGGTGTTGTTCGCGGCCGGCCGCCGCGCGCTCGGCGTCGCCCGCCAACGCTGCGGTATCGGGATCGTCGAGGTCGAGGTGCGCCGCGACGCGCGGCTGCCCGACCGGCCGCCGACGGTCGAATTTCGACGGGCCGTCCCCCGTCTCGAGGCGCCGCTCCCGTTGAAGACGGCGCTGCGGGTTGCCGAGACGCTCGGTCTACCGGGGGAACGGCTGCACGAAGCGCTGCCGGCGCGCGCGTGCCGCGACGGGGGCTCGAGGCTGCTGATCCCGCTCGCGGACGCAGCCGCGCTCGAGCGGCTCGCGCCGCGGATCGAACCGCTGCTCGCGCTGGGGCGCGAGCTCGGGGTGGACGGGTTCTTCGCGTTCGCGTTCCGGCGGGGACCCGACGGCGCGGTGACCGAGTCGCGCATGTTCTGCCCGGCGATCGGCATCCCCGAGGATCCGGTGAGCGGCAATGCGCACGCGATGCTCGCGACCTACCTGCTGGAAGCGGCGCTGCTCGATCCGGCCGATCCCGGCTTCGTCGGTCTGCAAGGCGCGCAGCTCGGCCGCCCGGGACGCGTCGAGGTTCGCTGGGACCTCGAGGCCGGCCGACCGGTCGCGGTGCGCATCGGCGGCTGCGCGGTGATCGTCGCCGAGGGCACGCTCGCGCCGTGAGCCGCGGGCGGTGGCGGGCGCCGGCGCGCCCGCCACCGCTGCGGTCGGATCAGTTCGTCGGTGCGGCAGCCGGCGTGTCGCCGGCGCCATCCGCCTGCGGCAATTGGACCTTGATCGACTCCGCGAGACTCTGCAGCTTCGTCTGCACGTCCTTGGCCGCCGACACGGCTTGCCCGACATGACCCGACGTGAAGTCGCTCTTCGCGGTGGCCCAGGTCGAGTTCACGTCGTCGAGGCTCTTCTTCGCGGCCGCGAGGTCGATTCCCTTGCGCAGGCGCGCATTGTGGGAAAGTTCCTCGATCCGCTTCTGGACCGCGGCGACACCGGCGGGCAGGTTCGCGGACATCCGCGTCCACTGCTCGTTCAGCTCGCCCATCACGACCATCTTCTTCTGCGCGGCCGCGGCCGCGAGCCCCTGCGCGGACGCGAGCACCGAGGGCGCGGCGGTGATCACCGAGCCGTAGTCCTTCTGCGCGAACGCGGACTTCAGGTTCGCGACCTTGTCCTGCACGTCCTTCAACTGATCGGGTACGTACTTCGCGGCCTCAGGTTGCGCCGCGGCGACGACCGCTTCGATCTTGGAGATCATCTGCTGCGCAGGTTGCATCTTGCTCGCGCAGGCGGCGAGCGCGACGGCGGCGGCCACTATCACCGCGCAGGCTCTCGATCGGTGGGTCCGGATCATTGGGTTGGCTCCTCCCCGTGGGTTGCATTCTTGGAATTCGAATGCTGAGATTACCGCGTTCGCACACCGCGGCGCCAGCGGCGCCTATCCGAGCTCGCGGCGCGCGATCCCGAGCCACTCGGCCTGCGCCCGCCGGTAGTGCGCGGGGGCGATCCGCGCCGCCTCCAGCAGATCGCGGAATTCGCGCACCGCCTCATCGGTGCGGCCGAGACGCTTCAGGAGCTGCCCGTACCGCAGCCGGGCCTCCGCGCCGGGGAATACCGGCGCGACCCTCGCATACTCCCGCAAGGCTTCCTCGAGATCGCCCCCGGCCTCGAGCGCACGGGCGTAGAGCAGCCTCGCGTCGGCGGAACCGAATTCCGGGTTGTGTCGCTCCAGACGCTCGAGGCTCGACCGTGCCGCGGCGTAATCTCCGGTCGCGAAGCTCGCGCGGGCGAGTTCGAGGAGCAGCGTCGGGTCGTGCTCGAACACGCCGACGAGTCCTCCACGGCACACCTCGATCGCCTCGTCGTAGCGGCCCCGTCGGGTCAGTTCCTCGGCGAGCCGGCGGCGCGCATCGACGTTGCCGGCGACCTCCACCTCGGTTCGCGCCTTGCGCAGCGCGCGGTCGGGGTCGACCCAGCGCCCCAGGCCGCGGCCCGCGCGCCGCGCGGTCCGCCCGCCGGCGAGGTCCGGCAGGATCTCCACCACGAGGTAGGCGAGGGACCCGGCGAACGGCAGGAAGCCGATCGCGAGGATCCACAGCATGTTCCGGCCGGTCCTCAGCACATGCACGATCAGCGCGACCTGGATCAGCAGCGACAGGACGATCAAGGACACTTCGGATTCCCCGGCTTCGGACGAGATGTCGCGCGTGGTCGCATTGTATGCGTGACGCGAACACGCCGCGACTCGAGCTCGAGACGCCCGGCGACCGCGACCGGCAGATCCTCGAGATGATGCACGGCGACGACCAGGGTCGTGCCGGCGCGCGCGAGCCTCGCAAGACCCCGCTTCACGGCGGCACGCTGGCGAGGATCGAGGCCGGTCAGCGGTTCGTCGAGCAGCAGCAACCGGGGGGCGTGGGCGACCGCCCGCGCGATCAGCGCGCGGCGCATCTGGCCGTACGAGAGCTCGCGCGGCCTGCGCCGCGCCGCCGCCGCGAGCCCGAACAGCCGCAGCGTCGTTCGCGCGCGCGCGAGTTCGGCGGCGGTCAGCGGCGCGGCGATCCCGATGCTCGCACGCGCACCGCTCGCGACCAGCGTCGCGAGGTCGACGTCCGCTTGATAGTCGGCTTGCAGGTCGGCCGACACGTAGCCGACGTGGCGCTTCCACGCGTCGATCGGCGCGCCCGGCGGGCAGCCGGCACGCTCGAGCCGGCCGCCGAGCGCCGGGGCGAGATCGCCGTAGAGCAGCTTTAGG
>JAJXYU010000248.1 GCA_021780395.1 Pseudomonadota bacterium | reverse complement strand
CGGCGCGTCGCGGCGCGGGTCGGCGGCGAGCGATTCGAGCACCGGTCGCGGCGTTTCGAGCAATCGGGCCCACAGGCGAAGCGGCGCGGCACGCCCGGCGGGCAAACGCTCGGCAAATTGCAGCGCGAGGCGCGGATCCCCGGCCTCGAGCGCTGCCCGCACGCGTTGTTCGCGCAAATCCTCGGTCAGGAACCCGCGGCGCTGCAGCCATGCGATCACCGGATCGCATTCCGGGGGTTGCGCGCGGGGGTCGAGCCAGCGGGCGATCGCCTGCGCGGGCAGATCGACCGGATCGACGCCGGACGCGATTCGTCCGGCGAGCCGATCGCAGGCGACCCGCGGGTCCGCCGACGACGCGGCGAGCGGCAGGAACGTTCGCCATCGGCCGCGCGCCGCGAGGCTCAGCAGCCAATCCCGCCGCAGCGCGTAGGTGACCGGTTCGTGCGCATGCGCGTCGAGGAACCTCGAGATCCGCGCATCCGTCGCCCGCCCCGGCGCGGCCGCGAGGTCGCGCTGCAGGCGCGCGGCGACCAGGTACTCGTAGAGTGGGTAGCGGGCGAGCGCCGGCGGGTCCGGCGCGTCGGGGGCGCCGTATTCGACCCGGTCCATCGCCGCGAGGAACAGTCGGCGCACCGCCGCGTCGCGCCGCACGGCCGTCGCCGCGCGGCTCACCGACGGATGCATCGTCAGCGTGGCTGCGAGCAACAAAATCGCTGGAAGAGTGCGCCTGATCATCACCGTCTCCCGCGAGCGGCGCGGGGCGCGCGCGTTCACGGTTCCTTGACAAAAATACACGAAGCGGCGCGCGGCTGCGCGACGATTTCGGTTAAAGTGTCGGCCGGTCGCGCCCGGACCGCGCGTGCCGCGAGCCCACACGAAATGACCACGCAGCGTACGCCCCGGAATTCGCGGTGACCGAACCGCAAGCCCTCCCGCCGAGTTCGGATCCTCCGCCGCCATCGCGCCGCCGGCGCCCCTGGCTCTGGCCGGTCGTCGTCGTCTTGCTGCTCGCGCTGATCCTCGTCGCGGTGCACCGCTGGCGCGGCGGCGCTGCGCGGTTCGGTCGCGGACCCCTGGGGCCGAAAGGCCCGGTACCGGTGGAAGTCGCGACCGTGCGGCGCGGCGACGTGCCGATCTGGATCCCGGCGCTCGGCACCATCACGCCGTTCGCGACCGTGACCGTGCATCCCCAGGTCAGCGGCGAACTCGAGCGAATCGGCTTCGCCGAGGGCGAGACGGTGCACACCGGCGAGTTCCTCGCGCAGGTCGATCCGCGACCGTTCGAGGCGGCGCTCGCGCTCGCGCGGGCGTCGCTCGACCGGGACGCCGCGCTGCTCGCGAACGCGCGCCGCGATCTCGCGCGCTATCGCGCGTTGATCACCCGCAACGCGGTCTCGCGCCAGCAGCTCGACACGCAGAAGGCGCTCGTCGACCAAGCCATCGGCACGGTCGAGGGCGACCGTGCCCAGGTGCGCACCGCCGAACTCAACGTGAACTACGCCCACATCGTCGCACCGATCACCGGCCGCGTGGGCCTGCGGCAGGTCGATGCCGGCAACTACGTGACGCCGGGCGATGCGAACGGGATCGTCGTGATCACGCAGATGCGCCCGATCTCGGCGATCTTCGCGATCCCCGAGGACGACGTCGACGGGGTGCTGGAAGCGATGCACGGCGGGCGCAAGCTCGAGGTCGACGTGTACGACCGCAGCGGCGACACCCGTCTCGCGACCGGCGTGCTGCTCACGGTCGACAACCAGATCGATCCGGCGACCGGGACCGTGAAGCTGCGGGCGTCGTTCGCCAACCGGCACGAACGCCTGTTCCCGAACCAGTTCGTGAACGTGCGCCTCCTCGAGAAGGTACTGCACGGACAGGTGCTGATTCCCGACACCGCGGTGCAGCGCGGCGCGCCGAAGGGCGTTCCGGGGACCTTCGTCTACGTCGTCGACGCGCATCGCCGGGTGTCGGTGCGTCCGATCGTGCTCGGGCCCGCGTCCGATCACGAGGTCGTCGCCACCCAGGGTCTCGTGCCCGGAATGCGCGTCGTGACCGAAGGCGGGGACCGATTGCGCGACGGCGCGACCGTGCAATGGCGCGGCGCCGGGTCCTGATCGGGGGATCCGGATCGCGTCGCCGATGAATCCGTCGCGTCCGTTCATCGAGCGCCCCGTCGCGACGACGCTGCTGATGGCGGCGATCCTCGCGCTCGGGTTGATCGCCTACCGCGTGCTGCCGCTCTCGGCGCTGCCGGACGTCGCGTACCCGACGATCCAGGTACAGACCTTCGATCCGGGCGCGAGTCCCGACGTCGTCACCTCCGCGATCACCTCGCCGCTCGAAAAGCAGCTCGGCCAGATGGCCGGCCTCACCGAGATGTACTCGACCAGTTCGGCCGGCGCCTCGATGATCACGCTGAAGTTCGACCTGTCGCTGTCGATCGACGTCGCCGAGCAGGAGGTCCAGGCAGCCCTCGCGGCCGCGCAGGCGCTGCTGCCCCAGGACCTGCCGGCGCCACCGATCTACGTGAAGGTCAATCCGGCGGATGCGCCGATCCTGACGCTCGGGATCACGTCCAAGGTGATGCCGCTGACCGAGGTCGAGGACCTCGCCGACACGCGGATCGCCCAGAAGATCTCGCAGCTTCGCGGCGTCGGCGTCGTCAGCATCGGCGGCGGCGAGCGGCCGGCGGTCCGGGTGATCGTCAACCCGCGCGCGCTCGCGGCGCGCGGGCTGAATCTCGACGACCTGCGCACGACGATCGCGGTCGCGAACCAGAACGGTCCGAAGGGAACGATCGACGGCCGCTCGCGCGCGTACACGATCGACACGAACGATCAACTGGAGGATGCGGCGGCGTACGGCAAGATCATCATCGCGTACCGGAACGGTGCCGCCGTGCGCCTGCGCGACGTCGCCACGCTCGTCGACAGCGCCGAGAACACCCAGCTCGGCGGGTGGATGAACACCGAGCGCGCGCTGATCCTGAACGTGAGGCGTCAGCCGGCCGCGAACGTCGTCGACGTCGTGCGGCGGATCGAGGCGATCCTCCCGTCGCTGCGTGCCTCGATGCCGGCGGGCGTCCAGGTCGCCGTGCTCACCGACCGGACGAAGACGATCGAAGCGTCGGTGCACGACGTGCAATTCGAGATGATCCTCGCGGTCGTGCTCGTCGTTCTGGTGATCTACGGGTTCCTCCGGGACCTGCCAGCCACGCTGATCCCGAGCCTGTCGGTCCCGCTGTCGCTGATCGGGACGTTCGCGGTGATGGAGCTCGCCGGATTCAGCCTGAACAACCTGTCGTTGATGGCGCTGACCGTCGCGACCGGCTTCGTCGTCGACGATGCGATCGTGATGATCGAGAACGTCTCGCGATACCTCGAGACCGGTGCGAGCGCCCGCGAGGCGGCCCTGCGCGGCGCCGGACAGATCGGCTTCACGATCATCTCGCTGACGATCTCGCTGATCGCGGTACTGATCCCGCTGCTGTTCATGCAGGACGTCGTCGGTCGCCTGTTCCGCGAGTTCGCGGTCACGCTCGCGGTCACGATCCTGCTGTCGGCCGTCGTATCGCTCACCCTGGTGCCGATGCTGTGCGCGCGGATGTTGCGGCCACGCGGTCCCGATGCGGCATCCGGTCCGGATGCCGCCCGCCCGGCGGCCGCGCCGGGCTGGTACGAACGGCTCCTCGGCGCGTACGGCCGGGCGCTCGACTGGGTGCTCGCGCGACAGCGCGCGACCCTGATCGTCGCGTTCGCGACGCTCGCGTTGACCGCGCTGCTCTACGTCCTCGTGCCGAAGGGGTTCTTCCCCGAGCAGGACATCGGCCTGATCGAGGGCGTATCGAAGGCCGGCGACAACGTATCCTACGCGGGGATGGCGCGCCGGCAACGCGCGCTCGCGCAGGCGA
Organism: Pseudomonadota bacterium; assembly: GCA_021780395.1. The sequence continues at coordinate 33,705 of JAJXYU010000248.1, read as the reverse complement.
TTCTGAAGGATCCCGACGTCGCGAGCCTGTCGTCCACCATCGGGGTCGACTCGACGAATGCGACCCTCGACAGCGGACGGCTGCTGATCAACCTCAAGCCGCTCGGGATCCGCCACGCGAGCGCGGCCGCGGTCGCACAACGCCTGCGTGCGGAGACCGCCGGTGTCACCGGGATCGAACTGTACGCGCGACCGGCCCAGGACCTCACGCTCGACTCCACCCTGAGCCCGGCGGACTATCACTTCGCGCTCGGCAGCGCCGACGCGGCGACCCTCGCCGAGTGGACGCCGCGCCTGGTCGCCGCATTGCGCGAACGCCCGGTGCTGCGCGATGTCTCGAGCGATCAGCAGAACGATGGCCTGGCCGCCCGGATCACGATCGATCGCGACACCGCCGCGCGCCTCGGAATCAGCGTCGGCACGGTCGACAACGCGCTCTACGACGCGTTCGGGCAGCGCATCGTGTCGACGATCTTCACGCAGTCGAACCAGTACCGGGTGATCCTGCAGGCCGCGCCGACGGCGTTTCCGACGATCGATTCGCTCGGTACGCTCTATCTGCCGTCGGCGGGCGGCGGACAGGTGCCGCTATCGGCGATCGCGCGGGTATCGGTCGGCACGGAGCCGCTGCGCATCGATCACCTCGGCCAGTTCCCCGCGGCGACGGTCTCGTTCAACCTCGCGCCCGGCGCATCGCTCGGCGCGGCGGTCGAAGCGATCACCCGGAGCGAACGCGCGATCGGCCTGCCCGCGAGCGTGCACACCACCTTCCAGGGCGCCGCGCTCGCGTTCCGCAACAACCTCAGCAACGAACTCCTGCTGCTGCTTGCGGCGGTTCTGGTGATGTACATCGTGCTCGGCGTGCTGTACGAGAGCTTCGTGCATCCGATCACGATCCTCTCGACCTTGCCGTCTGCCGGCGTCGGCGCGCTGCTCGCGCTGATGCTCACCGGGCACGATCTGACCATCATCGCGTTGATCGGCATCGTGCTGCTGATCGGGATCGTGAAGAAGAACGCGATCCTGATGATCGATTTCGCGATCGATGCCGAGCGACGCCAGGGCCTCGGCGCAGCCGAGGCGATCCGCCAGGCCTGCATGCTGCGATTCCGGCCGATCATGATGACGACGGTCGCCGCGATGTTCGGCGCGCTGCCGTTGATCCTCGGTGGTGGCTACGGCGCGGAGCTGCGGCGGCCGCTCGGCATAGCGATCGTCGGTGGCCTGCTGGTGAGCCAGGCACTGACGCTGTTCACGACGCCGGTGATCTACCTCGCGTTCGACCGGCTCGCGCGCGGCCGGCGTGCGGCACGCGGTGCGGGGACCGGCGCGAGACCGCAGGAGGCGCGATGAACTTCTCGGCGCCGTTCATCGAGCGCCCGGTCGCGACCACCTTGCTGACCGTCGCGATCGCGATCGCGGGCATCGCGGCGTTCGTGCTGTTGCCGGTCGCGCCGCTGCCGAACATCGACGTCCCCGCGGTGTTCGTGTCGGCGTCGCTTCCCGGCGCGAGCCCGCAGGTGATGGCGCGGACCGTCGCGACCCCGCTCGAGCGGCGGCTCGGCGCCATCGCCGACGTCGACGACATGACCTCGACGAGCAGCATCGGTCAGACGACCATCCAGCTCACCTTCGGGCTCGACCGCAGCCTGAACGCGGCGGCGCGCGACGTGGAGGCGGCGATCGAGGCGGCGCGGCCGGATCTCCCGGCCGCGATGACCCACAATCCGACCTACTTCAAGCTCAACAGCTCGCTGTTCCCGGTGCTCGCGCTCACGATGACCTCGAAGGTGCTCACCCAGGGCCAGATCTACGATGCGGCCGACGCGGTCGTGTCGCAGCAACTCGCGCAGATCGACGGGGTCGGTGGCGTGAACGTGAGCGGCAGCGCATTGCCGGCGGTCCGGGTCGAGGTCAACCCGTTCGCGCTCTCGAAGTACGGGATCGGGCTGCAGGACGTGCGCGCGGCGATCTCGAACGCGAACGCGAACTCGCCGAAGGGCTTCGTCGATGCCGGGGGCCTGCGCTACACGATCACCACGAACGACAACGCGCGCGCCGCCCGCGAATACCGCAATCTGATCATCGCGGTGCGCAACGGCTCGGTCGTGCGCCTGTCGGACGTCGCGACGGTGCTCGGGATGAATGACGGCGCGACCGAGAACAGCCGCACTTACGGGATCTACGACGGCAAACCCGCGGTCTCGGTGCTGGTGTTCCAGCAGCCGGGCGCGAACGTGATCAAGCTGGTCGACGCGATCAAGCGGGCGTTGCCGCGGATCCGCGCCGAGATCGATCCGAAGATCCATCTCGCGGTGATATTCGACCGCTCGGTGACGATCCGCGGTTCCCTGCGGCAGATCGAGCAGACGCTGGTGATCGCCGTCGTGATGGTGATCCTGGTCGTCTACGCGTTCATCGGCAGCTACCGCGCGGCGCTCGTCCCGGCGGTCGCGGTCCCGGTGTCGCTGGTCGGCACGTTCGCGGCGATGTACCTGCTGGGCTATTCGCTGGACAATTTCTCGCTGATGGCCCTCACGATCGCGACGGGTTTCGTCGTCGACGACGCGATCGTCGTGATGGAGAACATCTCGCGGCACATCGCCGCGGGCATGGCGCCGCGCGAGGCAGCACGGCTCGGCGCGCAGGAGGTCGGTTTCACGGTGCTCGCGATGAGCCTGTCCCTGATCGCCGTGTTCATCCCGTTCGAATTCGCCGGAGGCATCGTCGGGCGGCTGTTCAGCGAGTTCACGAACACGCTCTCGGTCGCGATCCTGATCTCGCTGGTGGTCTCGCTGACCACGACGCCGGTGATGTGCGCGCGACTCCTCGGGGGAGTGCACGAGCGTCCGCCGTCCGGGTTCGCGCGCGGCTTCGCCCGCGCGTTCGACGGCCTGCGCGAGGGCTACCGGCGCTCGCTCACCGTCGCGCTCGACCATCCGCGCGCGACGCTCCTGCTGTTGCTCGCGACGATCGGGCTCAACGTCTATCTGTACGTCGCGATCCCGAAGGGGTTCTTCCCGCAGGAGGATACCGGGCAGTTGCGCGGCGCGATCCGCGGCGACGCGACCGCATCGTTCCATTTCATGAAAGCGAAGCTCGAGCAGGTGACCGCGGTCATCGAGCGCGATCCGGCGGTGGCGAGCGTCGCCGGATCGGTCGGCGGCTTCGGGTTCGGTCCATCCGGAGGGCCACTGGCGACGCTGAGCATCACGCTGAAGCCGCTCACCGAGCGGCGCGCCTCGGCCGAGCAGGTACTCGACCGCCTGCGTCCGAAGTTCGCCCACATCCCCGGCGTCCGGGTGTTCCTGCAGTCGGCGCAGGACATCGGCGCCGGCGGCCGATCCGCGAACGCGGAATACCAGTACACGCTGCTCGGCGACAATCTCCAGCAACTCGGCTACTGGTCGCGCAAGCTGCGCGTCGCCCTGCAGCACGTGCCCGAGGTCACCGACGTCGACAGCGACCTGCAGCCGGGCGGGTTGCAATCCGACGTGATCGTCGACCGGGACACGGCGTCGCGGCTCGGCTTGACGGAGAGTCAGATCGACGAGACCTTGGCCGACGCGTTCGCGCAATCCCCGGTATCCACGATCTACGATCCGAAGAGCCCGCAGCAGTATCACGTCGTGATGGATGTCGCGCCGCGGTATCAGCGCAACCCCGCGGTGCTGCGGCAACTCTACGTGAGCACGGCCGGCAGTCCGGTCAGCGGGACGCAGGCGACGCAGGCGGTCGCGGGCACGACGACGATCACGGGGCTCGGTCGCGCCCCCACCGCGACGACCGCGGCCGCGGTCGCCGCCGACGCGGCACGCAACCTCGCGACGAACGCGCTCGCGAACGCCGGTCGTGGCAACACCTCGACCGCGCCCGCGGTCAGCACGCGCCGGGAGACGGTCGTTCCGATCGCGGCGTTCGCTCACTTCGCGACCTCGACGGCGCCGGTCAGCGTCGAGCACACCGGGACTTCCGCCTCGACGACGATCGCCTTCAACCTCGCGCACGGCGTCTCGCTCGGCCAGGCACTCGCGACGATCCAGCGTACGATGGCCCGCATTCACGTCCCCGTGACGATCCACGGAACCGGATACGGCACCGCGCGGTTGTTCCGCCAGAGCGAGCGCAGCCAGCCGTTGATGCTCGCGGCCGCGCTGCTCGCGATCTACGTGGTCCTCGGGATGCTCTACGAGAGCTATGGTCAGCCGCTGACGATCCTGTCGACGCTGCCGTCGGCCGGGCTCGGTGCCCTGCTCGCGCTGATCGTCACGCGCACCGATTTCAGCCTGATCGCGTTCCTCGGGATCCTGCTGCTGATCGGGATCGTGAAGAAGAACGCGATCATGATGGTCGACGTCGCGCTCGATGCGGAGCGCCGTCTCGGGATGGACGCGCGCGCCGCGATCGCGCACGCCTGCGACCTGCGCTTCCGGCCGATCATGATGACGACGTGCGCGGCGCTCGCGGGCGCGCTGCCGCTCGCGGTCGCCGCGGGCGAGGGCACCGAGTTGCACCGGCCGCTCGGCATCTCGATCGTCGGTGGACTCGTCGTCAGCCAGTTGCTGACGCTGTACACGACGCCGGTAGTCTACTGGTACGTGCGCCGGCTCGGTCGACGCCGCCGGGGCGCGCGCTTCGCGGCTGGCCGGACCGCGGAGGCGGGGGTATGAGCACACGTTGGATCACGATCGTGGCGTGCACGGCGGTGACGGCCGCGTGCGCGGTCGGGCCGAACTATCGACGGCCGACGGTCGACGTCGGGCGGCACTATGCCGAGGCCCAGGGCTGGAAGCCGAGCACGCCCGACCGCATCGAGCGCGCGGCGTGGTGGCGGATCTACCGCGATCCGGTGCTCGACCGCCTCGAACGGCAGGCCGGTGCGGCGAACCCGACGGTCGAATCCGCCGAAGCGGCGGTCGCGCAGGCGCGAGCGCTCGTCCGCGAGGCGCGCGCCGGATTCTGGCCGACCGTGACCGCGAGCTTCGGGCGCAATCGCACGACGACGATCGCCGGTTCGCACACGGTGAATTCCGCCGGACTCGCGGGTACCTGGGACCTCGACGTCTGGGGACGCACGCGTCGCGAGGTCGAGGGCAGCGCGGCGTCGGCCGCGGCCGCGGCCGCGGCGCTCGCGGCGACCCGGCTGTCGGTGCGCGCGGAGCTCGCGACCGATTATTTCGCGCTGCGGGCCCAGGACCGACTGGTGGCTCTGCTCGCCGACACGGTCGCGGCCGACCGTCAGGCGCTCGCGATCACCGAGAGCCGTTACCGGTACGGGGTTGCGGCCGAAGCGGACGTCGTCAGCGCACGAACGCAATGGCTCGCGAGCGAGTCGCAGCAGGTGAACGCCGGTGTGCAGCGCGCACTGCTCGTGCATGCGATCGCCGTGCTGCTCGGTATGCCACCGTCACGATTCTCGGTCGCACCCGCACCGCTCGCCGCGGTGGTCCCGGTCGTTCCGGCGGGCGTGCCGTCGGCGCTCCTCGAGCGGCGGCCGGACGTCGCCGAGGCGGAACGACGGGTCGCCGCCGCGAACGCGCAGATCGGCGTCGCGCGCGCGGCGTTCTTCCCTGCGCTGCAGCTCACGGGCTCGGACGATTATGTGAGCGGCGTGCTCGCGACGCTGATCCGCGCGTCCAATCAGGTCTGGGCTCTCGGTCCCCAGGTCGCGCAAACCGTGTTCGCCGGCGGCTTGCTGCGTGCCCAGGCGGCGGCCGCGCGCGCCGCCTACGACGCGAGCGTCGCCGACTATCGCCAGACGGTGCTGTCCGCCGTGCAGCAGGTCGAGGACGATCTGGCGACGCTGCGGATCCTGCAGCGCCAGGCGGCGATCGCGAGGAATACGCTCGCCCAGGCGCGCGAGGCCGAAGCGCTGACGCTCGAGCAGTACAAGGCCGGGGTCGTTCCGTACAGCAGCGTGATCACCGCGCAGACCACTACGCTCGCGAGTCGCGAGACCGTGCTCAACGTGCACCTGAACCGATTGACCGCGAGCGTCTCGCTGATCGCCGCGCTCGGCGGGGGATGGGACGAGCACGCGATCGCGCGCTAGCGAGAGCCCGACCCCGCGGGGGGCGGCGTCAGTGCGCGGCTTGTCGCGTCAGCGGCCCCCGTGCGACCGGCCGTAGGTGAGTTCCACGCGCGCGCTCGCGATCGCCTCGCGCCGTAGCGCGGCCTCGATCGCGCGGCCGCGTGCGTGGGAATCGACCGGGAGCTGCGCCGAACGCAGCGCCCATACCGTGATCACGTAGTGATGCGGCGGATCCCCGAGCGGCGGGCACGGGCCGCCGTAACCGATCTCGCCGAAGTCGTTGCGACCCTGGAACGCGCCGGGCGGCAACGAGCCTCCGTCCGGACGACCCGCGTTCGCGGGCAATTCGCGCAGGCTCGCGGGGAGGTCGGCGACGATCCAATGCCACCAGCCGTGCCCGGGCGCATCCGGGTCGAACATCGTGATCGCGAGGCTCCGGGTGCCCGTCGGCGGCGCCGACCACGCGAGCGCCGGCGAATGATTCGCGCCGTCGCAGCCGCCGCGGTCGTACACCTGGTCCTTCGCGACCCGCGGCGCCCCGGCCACGTGCAGCGTGAACGCGCCCGCCGCGCCGGCGAGCGTCGTGCCGATCGCGAGCACCCAACTGGCACTCCAGAGTACGGAAGGAGTCATCGTCGCCTCCCCGTCGGGCCGTCGCCGGGCGCCGCGGCTTCGCGTGCGATCGCACGATGGCCGATATCCCGTCGGTACTGCATCGACTCCCAGTGTATCGCGTCGGCCAGCGCGTACGCTTCCTCGCGCGCCGCAGCGACCGTCGTGCCGAGACCGACCGTGCACAACACCCGACCGCCGTTGGTCACCACGGCGCCATCCTCAAGGCGCGTCGCGGCATGGAATACCTTGCCCGGCAGGCGGGCCGCTGCCTCCAGCCCGGCGATCCGCTCGCCCTTGCGCGCCACATCCGGATAGCCACCGGCCGCGAGCACCACGCCGAGCGCCGCGCGCGGATCCCAATCGGCCTGGGTCTGTGCGAGCCGATGCGCGAGTGCCGCTTCGCACAATTCGGTCAGGTCGCTGCGCAGGCGCATCAGGATCGGCTGCGTCTCCGGGTCGCCGAGACGGCAGTTGAACTCGAGCACGTTCGGCGTGCCGTCCGCGGCGATCATCAGGCCGGCGTACAGGAAGCCGGTGTAATGGATTCCTTCCGCGTCGAGGCCGCGCAGGGTCGGCTCGATCACCTCCCGTAGGATGCGCGCGTGCAGCGCCGGGGTGACCACGGGCGCCGGCGAATACGCGCCCATCCCGCCGGTGTTCGGTCCCCGATCGCCGTCGTCGCGGCGCTTGTGATCCTGCGAGGTCGCGAGGGGGAGCGCCGCCAGTCCGTCCGCGGCGACGATGAAGCTCACTTCCTCGCCTTCCAGGAATTCCTCGACCACGATCGATTCGCCGGCGGCACCGAACGCGCCGTTCAGCATCCCGGTCGCGGTGGCGACGGCTTGCTCGTGCGATTCGCAGATCACGACACCCTTGCCGGCCGCGAGGCCATCGGCCTTGATCACCAGCGGCAATCGCCATCGGCGCAGGGCATCGGGGTCGAAGTCGGTGCGATCGAAGGACCGGTACGCCGCCGTCGGGATGCCGTGGCGGGACAGGAACGCCTTGGTGTAGCCCTTCGACCCTTCGAGCCGCGCCGCGGCCCGGCTCGGTCCGAAGCAGGCAAGACCGTCGGCCGCGAAGCGATCGGCGATGCCCGCGACCAGCGGCCCCTCCGGACCGACGATCGTCAGGTCGATGCGCTCCCGCGTCGCGAACGCGGCGAGCGCGACGACGTCCTCCGCGGCGATCGGGACATTGCGCACTTTCGGTTCGAGCGCGGTGCCGGCATTGCCGGGCGCGACGTAGACGAGATCGACCCGCGGCGACTGCGCGCACTTCCACGCCAGCGCATGCTCCCGCCCTCCGCCACCGACGACCAGGACCTTCATCCTGGCGCCCTAATGGCGAAAGTGACGGATGCCGGTGAACACCATCGCGATTCCGCGCTCGTCGGCCGCGGCGATCACGTCGGCGTCCTGCTTCGATCCGCCCGGTTGGATCACCGCGCCGACCCCGAGATCGGCGATCGTCTCGAGGCCGTCGCGGAACGGGAAGAACGCGTCCGAGGCGACCGCGCCGCCTTCGCAGGACAGGCCGGCGTCGCGCGCCTTCATGGCGACGATCCGGCTGCTCACGACGCGGCTCATCTGCCCGGCGCCGATACCGATCGTCGCGCGATCCTTCACACAGACGATCGCGTTCGACTTCACGAACTTCGCGATGCGCCACGCGCACAGCAGGTCCTCGATCTCGGCCGGCGTCGGTGTGCGCCGGGTCACGACGCGCAGATCCGCGGGCGCGATCCGTGCTTCATCGCGCGTCTGCACGAGCAGTCCGCCGGTCACGCTGCGAACCTCGAGCCGCTGGGCGACCGGGCGGCCCAGGTCGCCGACCCGCAGCACCCGGACGTTCTCCTTGCGCTCGAGCAGTGCGGCGGCGTCGGCGTCGACCGCCGGGGCGAGGATGACCTCGACGAACTGCCGATCGGTGATCGCGCGCGCGGTCGCTGCGTCGAGCGCGCGGTTGAACGCGATGATGCCGCCGAACGCCGACGTCGGATCGGTACGATAGGCGAGCTCGTAGGCGTCGAGCCGATCGGCGGCGACCGCGACGCCGCAGGGATTCGCGTGCTTCACGATCACGCAGGCCGGCTCGGCGAACTGCCGCACGCATTCCAGCGCGGTATCGGCGTCGGCGAGGTTGTTGTACGAGAGCGGCTTGCCCTGCAACTGGATCGCGGACGCGACCGACGCACCGATCGCGTTCGGATCGGCGTAGAACGCCGCCTGTTGATGCGGATTCTCGCCGTAACGCAAGTCGAGCCGCTTGCGGAACGACAGGTTCAGGTCCGTCGGAAAACTCTCCGGTCCGACGCCGATGGTGTTCGCGAAGTAGGCGGACACCATCGCGTCGTACTGCGCGGTGTGAGCGAACGCCTTCGCGGCGAATCGCTGGCGCATCGGCAGCAGCGTCCCGCCGTGGTTCGCGGCGATCTCGTCGAGCAGGGCCCGGTAGTCGGCCGGATCGACGACGACGGTCACCGCGGCGTGGTTCTTCGCGGCGGCGCGGACCATCGCCGGGCCCCCGATGTCGATGTTCTCGACCGCCTCGTCGTAGCTGCAGCCGGGTCGGGCGACGGTGGCCGCGAACGGGTAGAGGTTCACGACGAGCAGATCGATCGGCTCGATCCCGTGGTCGCGCATGACCTCGTCGTCGATGCCGCGGCGTCCCAGCAAGCCGCCGTGGATCCGCGGATGCAAGGTCTTCACGCGTCCGTCCATGATCTCCGGGAAGCCGGTGTGCTCGGCCACTTCCTTGACCTGGACGCCGTGTTCCGCGAGGAGTTTCGCGGTGCCGCCGGTCGACAGCAGTTCCACGCCGCGCTCCCGCAGCGCCCGTGCGAATTCGACGATGCCCTGTTTGTCGGAAACGCTGAGGAGCGCGCGGCGGATCGTCGTCAACACGGGCGGATCACTCGCCGATGCCGAGTTCCCGCAGCTTCTTGCGAAGCGTGCCGCGGTTGATCCCGAGGATCGTGGCCGCGCGGCTCTGGTTCCCCTGCACGTGGTCCAGCACGACCTTGAACAGCGGCTCCTCGACCTCGCGCATCACGAGTTCGTAGAGTCTCGCGGGCTTGTGCCCGTTGAGCGTCTCGAAATACGACTGCAACGCTTCCTCGGCCTGCGTGCGCAAGGGAACGCCCTTGCCGTTGACCTTGAGATCCCGCCCATCGAACCGAGGGCTCGGGTCCTTGCGGATTCGCGGTTTCTTTCGTGCGGCCATGTCCGTCGTCGATTTCCCGTGAGGCTTTGTTCTTATGTTCGTTAGTTCCGCGCGATCGACGCGCGCTCGAAGAGCGTCAATGCCGCCGCCAATTGCCCCTGCGCGGTTTCTTCCCGCATCACGCGCGATCTCACATCCCCGTCTGCCGGCTGACGCCGGCAGTACCAACTCAAGTGTTTTCGCGCCATCCGAACACCGGTCTCCTCGCCGTAGAACGAGTACAGGTCTTCGAGGTGGGCGCGCATGATATCACGGACCTTCGCGGGTGGCAGTTCACCTGGATTCTCGCCGTGCGCGAGAAAAAAATTGACTTCTTCGAAGATCCATGGCGCGCCCTGTGCTGCGCGTCCGATCATCACGGCGTCGCAGCCGGTCTCGGCGAGCACCGCGCGGGCGCGCGCGCCGGAATCGATGTCGCCGTTCGCGATCACCGGGATGCGGACCGCGGCCTTGATCTCGCGAATCGTGTCGTATTCGGCGGCGCCGCGAAAGAGATCCGCCCGTGTGCGTCCGTGAATCGCTATCGCTTGCACCCCGCATTGCTCGGCGATGCGCGCGATCCGCGGGCCGTTGCGGTTCGCCGGATCCCAGCCGGTACGCGTCTTCAGCGTGACCGGCGCGTCGACCGCGCGCACGATCGACTCGAGGATCCGCGCGACCAGCGGTTCATCGCGCAGCAGCGCCGACCCGGCGAGACGATTGCACACCTTCTTCGCCGGACAGCCCATGTTGACGTCCACGATGTCCGCGCCGGCGTCGACGCAGCGGCGCGCCGCCTCGGCCATCGTCGCGGGCTCGACGCCCGCGAGCTGCACGACCCGCGGTCGCGGTTCCCCGTCGTGATCGAGGCGGCGCCGCGATTTGGCGGTGCTCCAGAGCCGCACGTCCGAACTCAGCATCTCGGATGCTGCGAGGGCTGCGCCGAACCGGCGACACAAGGCACGGAACGGCCGGTCGGTGACGCCCGCCATCGGCGCGAGCAGTGCGCGCGAGGCGAGCCGGAACGGGCCGATTTCGAGCGCAGGACCTCGGGTCATGAGCCACCGGTGTCGCAGAGCATCTCGCCCGAGTCGCCCCGCAGGCACAGGTCGATCTCGAATCCTTCGGCGTTCTTGCCCGGATCGACGATGCCGAGCGTCGCGTTCGCGCGCTGGCCCGGCGCCATCAACCGCGGCGGCTTGCCGAGGTATTCGCGCGGCGCGAAGTCGCGTGTGCCGACGCGGTTGCCGAAGCGGTCGGTCAGCGTGACGCGCAGCCAGGGATAGGGCTGGAAAGCGGCGGCCGTGTTCAGAATGCTCGCGCGTACGCGCAGGATGCCGTTCGCGGCCGGATCGTCGGTGACGCCCCATTGGCGCAGTTGATAATCGTGAAGATCGGCGGGAATCGGCAGCTGCAGGCCGAGGCGCGCGTACAGCGCGCGGAGCGGCTCCCCGAACGGCGTCTGCGAGGCGATGAACTCGCGCTCGCGATTCACGACCTGCGCGGCAAGCAGCAGCACGAGGAACGCGGCGAGCGTGCTCCAGAGCGCGACCGCGATGCGGTGTCGCGGACGATCGAGCGGCAACGCCGGGGGGGCGGCGCGCGCCGCCGCTGCGAGCAGCGCGGCATCCGCCGCCGCGGCGGACCCGGGCATCGCCTCGGATCCGGCATCGAGCTCGGGGCCGGGCCTGGACGCGGATCCGGCCGTGTCCGCGGACGCGAGCGGCGATTCGGCCGCGAGCATCGGCTCGGCTTCGAGCATCGGCTCGGCTTCGAGCGCCGATTCGGCTTCGAGCGCCGGCTCGGCGTGACCGAATGGGCTGACGTCGATGGTCGTCACCGGCGCGTTCGTCGCGGCGGGTTCCATCGCCGCGTCGGATTCGATCGCCGCGTCGGACTCCGGGGCGTTCTCGATCGACGGGTCGAGGCCCGCGGGGGGCGGCGCTTCGAGCGAGACTTCGAGCGAGGCTTCGATCACGATCTCCTCGAACGCCACGTCCGCGGGTGCCATCCCGTCCGCGCTCGCGGCCTGCGAATCCGCAGCCTCCGGGGTCGTCGACCACCGCGGAGCCGGCGGCGCCCCGCGTTCCGGCGCGATGAACACGCGGTCGAGATCGCCGGGCGGCACGGTGAATTCGAGGGATTCGTCCTCCGGGAAGAACGGCGGGCCGACGATCCGCAGCTGCTCGATCCGCTCGCCGGGTCCGGCTTCCCCGGGGCCATCCGCGGCGAAGTCCTCGTCCGGTGAGTCGTGGTCGTCATCGGCCGCTGCGTCTTCGTGGTGCAGCGGCCGGTGGTCCTCGCCCGCACCGGATTCGAGGATCTGCTCGGCGTGGCGGTTCTGCGCGAGCCGCGATCCGGCGAGCGGGAAGTCGTCCGGTCGCTCCTCGAGGTGTGCGAGCGCGTTGAACGCGGCGCCGCATCGACCGCAACGCACCTGCCCGGCCGCCGCGCGCAGGATCTCGGCGGAGACCCGGAAGATCGTCTCGCACCGCGGACATTGCGTGTACATCGCGTCTCCCCTCAACGGCCCGGGCCGGTCCGGCGGCGGGCGCGCAAGCAGCACCAATCGTCCCGCCGCGAGACGCCCACGATATCAAACGACTCCCGGTACGCCGCAACCACCGAGTCGACCTGCGATGCGAGGATGCCGGACAGCACCAGCGCCGCGCCCGGGCGACAGGCGGCAGCGAGCCGCTCGCGCACCTCGATCAGCGTTCCGGCGAGGATGTTCGCGAACACCGCATCGTACGTCGACAACGCCGATCCCGCCGCTGCGGTCGCGAGACGGTCGGCGACACCGTTCAAGGCCGCATTCGCGGCCGTCGCCGCGAGCGCCTGTGGGTCGAGGTCGACGCACAGCGCCCGCGCGGCACCGAGCTTCAGGGCCGCGATCGCGAGGATCCCCGATCCGCAGCCGAAGTCGAGCACGTTCCCGCCTTCGAGGGGGAGCGTCGTGAGCGTCTCGAGGCACAGCGCCGTGGTCGGATGCGTACCGGTACCGAACGCGAGACCTGGATCGAGCCGGACGAGGATTGCGCCGGAATCCTCGGGGGCCGGTGCCATCGTCGGCACGATCCAAAGCCGTTCGCCGAAGCGCATCGATTTCCAGTCCTTGAGCCATTCGCGCTCCCAGGCACGGTCAGCGATCCGTCGCAGCGTCGCATCGTCGAGCACCTGTGGATCGAGTGCAGCCGCCACACGGACCAGGCAGGCCGCCGGATCGAGCGCGTCGTCGAACAGGGCGCGCACGACCGTATCGCTCCACAGCCGGAACTCGCCCGGCTGCGGCTCGAGGATCGGCTCGTCGCCGCGATCGAAGTACGAGATCGCGGTCGCGCCGGCCTCGGTCAGCGCCGCCTCGACGGTCGGCAGGTTCCGGCCGCGGAGGGTGAGTTCGATCTCAAAGAACGCCATCGCCCCGCCGCCTGCGACGACTCACTTGATTCCGAGCCGCCGCTCCAGGTAATGGATGTCCGTGCCGCCCTGGCGAAACGCCGAGTGCGTGAAGATTTCCTGGTGCAGCGGCACGTTGGTCTTGATGCCCTCGACGACCAGTTCCGCGAGCGCGTTGCGCATGCGCGCGATCGCGGTGTCGCGGGTGTCGCCGTACGCGATGATCTTCGCGATCAGGGAGTCGTAGTACGGCGGTACCGGGTAGCCGGTATAGACGTGGCTGTCGACCCGGATCCCGGGACCGCCGGGCGCGTGCCACAGCTTCACGGTCCCGGGCGAGGGCACGAAGGTCTTCGGATCCTCCGCGTTGATGCGGCATTCGATCGCGTGCCCGCGGATCTCGACGTCGCTCTGCTGGAACGGGAGCGGCTCTCCCGCCGCGATCAGCAGTTGCGCCTTCACGATGTCGATCCCGGTCACGAGCTCGGTGACCGGGTGCTCGACCTGCACCCGCGTGTTCATCTCGATGAAATAGAACTCCTCGTCCTGATACAGGAACTCGAGGGTTCCGGCGCTGCGGTAACCGACCTCGCGGCACGCGCGCGCGCATCGCTCGCCCATCATCTTGCGCTGCTTCGCGGTCAAGCCGGGCGCTGGCGCCTCCTCGACGACCTTCTGATGGCGGCGCTGCATCGAGCAGTCGCGCTCGCCGAGGTGCACGACGTTGCCGTAGTTGTCGGCGAGCACCTGGAACTCGATGTGGCGCGGTCTCTCGAGGAACTTCTCCATGTAGACCTGATCGTTGCCGAAGGCCGCGAGCGCCTCGGCCTTCGTGACGCTGATCGCGCTCAGCAGGGCCGCGTCGGAGTGCACGACCCGCATCCCGCGTCCCCCGCCGCCGCCCGACGCCTTGATGATCACGGGGTAGCCGATGGTCTTCGCGATCCGGAAGTTCTCGCCCGCATCGTCCCCGAGCGGGCCGTCGGACCCCGGCACGCAGGGCACCCCCGCGGCCTTCATCACCTTGATCGCCGAGACCTTGTCACCCATCATCCGGATCGTCTCGGCGCGCGGACCGACGAAGATGAACCCGCTCTTCTCGACGCGCTCGGCGAAATCCGCATTCTCCGAGAGGAAGCCGTAACCCGGGTGGATCGCGACCGAATCGGTGACCTCCGCCGCGCTGATGATCGCGGGCATGTTGAGGTAGGAGGCGCCCGATTGCGGCGGCCCGATGCAGACGGTCTCGTCCGCAAGCAGCACGTGCTTGGTGTTGTGATCCGCGGTCGAATGCACCGCGACCGTCTTGATCCCGAGCTCGCGGCACGCCCGCAGGATCCGAAGCGCGATCTCGCCGCGATTGGCGATGACGACTTTCTCGAGCATCGCGGTCATTCGACCACGAACAACGGCTGGCCGAATTCGACCGGGTCGCCGTTCTTCGCGAGGATCGCGGTGACCTTGCCCGCCTTGTCCGATTCGATCTGGTTCATCATCTTCATCGCTTCGATGATGCACAGGGTCTGGCCGACGCGCACCTCGTCACCGATCTCGACGAACGGCTTCGCATCCGGCGACGGCGCCGAGTAATAGGTGCCGACCATCGGGGAAGTCACGGTGCGCTCGCTCGCGAGCGCCTTGCGCTCCGCGGCGGCAGCGGTTGCGGGCGGGCCGATCGCAACCGCCGGGGCGGGCGCCGGGGGCGCCGCGAGCGCCGGGGGGGCGATCGCGACCGCACCGCGCGGGTAGCGACTGATCCGGACCGACTCCTCGCCCTCCGAGATCTCGAGTTCCGAAATTCCGGATTCCTCGAGCAGCTCGATGAGCTTCTTGACCTTGCGAATGTCCATCGTGGGAAATGCCTCTTTGCAGGAGTTCGATCAGCGACGCGGCGCGGAGGCCGACAGCCGCCGTGCGGCCGCCTCCAGCGCGAGCTCGTAGCCGATCGGCCCGAGCCCGAACACGCAGCCGACCGCGATATCGGAGAAATACGACTGATGGCGGAACGGTTCGCGCGCGAACACGTTACTGAGATGCACCTCGATGAAGGGCACCCCGACCGCGAGGATCGCGTCGCGCAGCGCGACGCTCGTGTGAGTGAATGCGCCGGGATTGAAGATCAGGAAATCGACGCCTTCGCGCGGGCAGGCGTGGATCTTCTCGATCAACTCGTGCTCGGCGTTGCGCTGCAGGCAATCGAGCACGAGGCCGAGCGTGCGCGCCCGCGTCCCGAGGTCGCGTTCGATGTCGGCAAGCGTCGCCGAACCGTAGACTTGCGGTTCCCGGGACCCGAGCAGATTCAGATTGGGGCCGTTCAGCAGCAGGACGCGAGCCATCAGCCGTTGTGTTTTCTTGGCGTCGTAATGACAGCGAGGTCCGGCATGATAACCGGAACGGGCGCCGATTTGGCAAGAATCAGGCGCGAATGCCGCCGATCCCGCTGCGAATGTCCGATTTTGCGTCTCTAGCCGTTCGTTGCGGCGCGGCGCAGGCGATCGAGTCCCGCGGCGATTGCGTGCCGGGCCGCGGGCAATGCGAGCCGGTGGGCGTCGACCGCCTGGACCGTGCCTAGGATCAACTCGATTTGCGGTCGATGCAACTCGCCGAGGTACAGCGCGACGATCTCGCCGCGGTCGTCGGTGAATACGGTGAACGGAAACGCCGGCGAGGCGACGCCGAGCGACGCGATGACGCCGAGGGCATCCCGTTCGCCTTGCAGAACGGGGTAGGTGATCCGGAATCGCTTCACGAACGCGGCGACCGCGGCGCGCCGGTCGACCGCGACGCCGACGACCGTGACGCGGCGCGCATGCCATTCGCGGTCGATCGACTGGAGCAGGGGGACTTCCTGCCGGCAAGGCCCGCACCAGGTGGCCCAGAAGTTCAGGATCAGCGCGCGACCGGCGAAGCGCGTGATCGGTACGGGGCGGCCGGCGAGATTCTGCAGGCGAAACGCCGGCAGGTGCCGCGGGATCTTCACGCTCGGGAGCGCGCCGACCCGAGGATCGGGAATCCGATCGGCGGGACTCGGCGGACTCGCTTCCCCGACCGGCACCGCGATGCCGGCGCTCGCGTCCCGGGCGGCCGATTCGTGCGCGAGGTACGCGCGTCCGCCGACCCACGCGGCCGCAATCGCGGCCGTCGCGGCGAGCCACGGGGTCGCGCGGCTCATCGTCCCACCGCCCGCCGAGAGGACGACGCGGCGCGCGTCACCACCAGTCGCTTCGTGATCCGCGGATAGCACAGTCCGGCGAGCGCGCAGCCCTGGAAACTCACTTGCAGCCGCGGCGCTGCGTCGCGCGCGGGGGCCCCGGCGAGCTCCGCGGTCGCGTCGACCGCATGGAAAAACACCTGCTGTGGGCCGAAGTAGCGATCGGTGCGCAGGATCCCGGTGGGCAGCCGCCAGGGGCTGGCGAGCCGATCGGCGCCGAGCACCCGGATACCGATCCGGCTGCGGTACAGGTAATAGCCCGGCGCAATGTCCCAGTGCACCGTGAGCCGCTGGCCGACCCGGCGCGCCGACACCCGGAATGCCTGAGCCGCGGGCAGGAAGTCCTGGGCATTGGACTCGCCGGCGGTGGCCCACCAGGGTCGGGCGAGCGTGCTCCGCGCCAGCAGCAATGCTGCAATGCAAAGAGCGAGCCCCCGAGGATCGCGCAAACCGATTCGTCGACGCATGGACACACGATATCCCAGTGGCTCGGGCGACGTGCACCCTTGAAACCGGCAATTCCGTCGCTATCATTGGCAGCCAATAGGCGTGAGTGCTAACAGCCTTCGCTCTATTGGCCTCTATCCCGAACCCTTAACGCTTGAGGAGTCTTGTCTTATGAAGATTCGTCCCCTTCATGACCGCGTGATCGTGAAACGAGAGGAAGAGGAGCGCAAGTCTCCGGGTGGGATCGTGATCCCCGATACGGCCGCCGAGAAGCCGACCTTCGGCAAAGTCCTCGCCGTCGGCAAGGGCAAGATCCTCGAGAACGGGGAAGTCCGTCCGCTCGACCTGAAGGTCGGCGACAAGGTGATGTTCGGCAAGTACAGCGGCACCGAAGTCAAGATGGACGGCGAGGAACTGGTCGTCATGCGCGAAGAAGACGTGATGGCCGTCGTCGAGAGCCGTTGAGCGGTACCGCCGAATCCCCCCTTTCAAAGAATCCATTTCGAGCAGAGGAAATTTTCAAATGGCAGCTAAAGACGTACGTTTCAGCGACGATGCCCGGCAACGCATGTTCAAGGGCGTCAACATCCTGGCGAACGCCGTCAAGGTGACGCTCGGCCCGAAGGGCCGCAACGCGGTTCTCGACAAGAGCTTCGGCGCCCCGACCGTCACCAAGGACGGCGTGTCGGTCGCGAAGGAGATCGAGCTGAAGGATAAGTTCGAGAACATGGGCGCGCAGATGGTCAAGGAAGTCGCGTCGAACGTCTCCGACGAGGCGGGCGACGGCACGACGACCGCGACCGTGCTCGCGCAGGCGATCATTCGCGAGGGCCTGAAGGCCGTCGCCGCCGGCATCAATCCGATGGATCTCAAGCGCGGCATCGATCAGGCGGTCGCGGGCGCGACCGAGGAACTCAAGAAGCTCTCGAAGCCCTGCAAGGACCCGAAGTCGATCGCGCAGGTCGGCACGATCTCGGCGAACTCCGACGAGAGCATCGGCAAGACGATCGCGGACGCGATGGCGAAGGTCGGCAAGGAAGGCGTGATCACCGTCGAGGAAGGCTCGGGTCTGCAGAACGAGCTCGAAGTCGTCGAGGGCATGCAGTTCGACCGCGGTTACCTGTCGCCGTACTTCATCAACAACCAGCAGAGCCAGAGCGCCGAGCTCGACAAGCCGCTGATCCTGCTGGTCGACAAGAAGATCTCGAACATCCGCGAGCTGCTCCCGCTGCTCGAAGGGATCGCGAAGGCGGGTCGGCAGCTGCTGATCGTCGCCGAGGACGTCGAGGGCGAGGCGCTCGCGACCTTGGTCGTGAACACGATCCGCGGGATCGTCAAGGTCGCGGCCGTGAAGGCGCCGGGCTTCGGCGATCGCCGCAAGGCGATGCTGCAGGACATCGCGATCCTGACCGGCGGCACCGTGATCTCCGACGAGGTCGGTCTGTCGCTGGAAAAGGCGACGCTCAACGATCTCGGCGAGGCGAAGAAGATCGTCGTCGAGAAGGAGAACACCACGGTGATCGACGGTGCCGGCAAGGCGGCCGACATCAAGGCCCGGGTCGAGAGCATCCGTCAGCAGATCGAGGAAGCGACCTCCGACTATGACAAGGAGAAACTGCAGGAGCGCGTCGCGAAGCTCTCCGGCGGCGTCGCCGTGATCAAGGTCGGTGCCGCGACCGAGATCGAGATGAAGGAGAAGAAGGCGCGCGTCGAGGACGCTCTGCACGCGACCCGTGCGGCGGTCGAGGAAGGCGTGGTGCCGGGCGGCGGTGTCGCGCTGGTGCGGGCGCTGAAGGCGATCGAGAAGCTGACCGGTGCCAACGAGGACCAGTCGCACGGGATCAAGATCCTCGCTCGCTCGATCGAGGAGCCGTTGCGCCAGATCGTCAGCAACGCCGGCGAGGACGCGGCGGTCGTGCTGAACCGCGTCCGCGAGGGCAAGGGGACGTTCGGCTACAACGCGGCGACCGGCGAGTACGGCGACATGATCGAGATGGGCATTCTCGATCCGACCAAGGTCACGCGGCTTGCGCTTCAGAACGCCGCGTCGGTCGCTGGACTCCTGCTCACGACCGAGGTGATGATCGCCGAGGCTCCGAAGGAAGAGGAGCACAGCCACGGCGCCCCGGGCGGCATGGGCGGCATGGGCGGCATGGACATGTAAGAGCCGCGACGCGGTTCGACGTCCGAAGAGAGCGGGTCCGCGAGGGCCCGCTCTTTTTTTTGGGTCTCTACCCCACGCCGGCGCTGGCCGGATCAGTGAAGCTCTCGAGCCCGGTTTCGACGTGCCCGGCGAGACGCCAATGATGGCGATCGACGTCGACGCTGAGGTCATACCAATGATGACTCGACTCCAGGCGGCAGTCCCACCGGAGCGTTTCCCTCGGCGCGACGCGCAGACTCCATTCGCCGCGCCCGTAAGCTTCATCGCGGATCCGGACGCTCAGCATCCGTTCGCCGACGTTACTCAGGTGCAACCGGATGCTTCCATCAGGTTCCGCGGTACTCGCGAGCTCGAGTTCGCAGCTGCCCACGCCGCACAGCTTGCGCACGAAGCCGTTGGGTCCGTGGACGGTCATGGCCAGCGTCTGTCCCGGCGGTAGCGGCACGAAATCGTTCAGGCGGTGACGCGCACCGAGCGTATAGCGCCGCGGCAAGCCGTAACTCGCATCCCAATAGGCCGTGCACGAGATTCCGACCCGCGAGCGGTTGTCGAATCGCAGGTGGACGCCATCCGGCGCCCCGACCAGATCCAGCTCCAGCGCATAGGGCAACGGACGCGCAGGACGCAGGCCCGGTTCCTGTGTCGGGACGCGATCGGACGGGCGCACGGGTACGGCCGGCGGGGGCAACGTCGATTCTCGATGCACGAGATCCCGATAGCCTTCCGTGCTTGGGAGAATCACGGTTCGCGAGTTGTAGGAGGAGAAATCGAAGGCCGTCGTCAGATCGCCGCAAACCGCGCGCCGCCACGGCGTGATGTTCGCCTCGCGGACGCCGAAGCGCGCCTCGAGAAAGCGGATCACCGAGGTGTGATCGAATACCTCCGAGCAGACGTAACCACCCCGGCTCCACGGCGATATCACGAGCATCGGCACGCGCGGCCCCAGGCCATAGGGTAGCTGGTCGGGCGCGTAGAGCGTGCGATGGTCGGGATTGACGAAATCGTGCACCTCGCCTTCGGTCGAAACCGTCGATAGTCCCGGATGGACCGGTGTCGGTGGTTGCGGGGGCACGATGTGGTCGAACAAGCCGTCGTTCTCGTCGTAGTTCAACAGCAATGCCGTCTTGCCCCAGGTCTCGAGATCCGCCGTCAGCGCGTCGAGCACCCGCGCAATGTAGATCGCTCCATACGCGGGTGGATAGGCTGGATGCTCCGAGAAAGCCGCGGGCGCGACGATCCAGGAAACCTGCGGTAACCGGCCGTCGAGCACGTCCTTCTTCAGCCGGTCGAGCCCCGCCGGGCGCATTGCGCGTCGATACAGTTCGGAATCCCTGGCAGCGCCGACGAACGGTGCGAAATACGCGAGCGAGTTGTCGTCGTAATTTCCCAGCGTCGGATCATCGTTGTATCCCAATCCCTGTTGGTACACCTGCCAGGTCACGCCGGCGCGCTGCAAACGCTCCGCATAAGTCGTCCATTGGAACGGTTTCACGCCCGGGGTATACGGCCAATCGTCGTCGTCGATGCAAGGTCCTCCGCCGAGGCCACGCGGATCGATCGACCCGGACCAGAGCATGACCCGATTCGGGTTGGTCGGGCCGGCGATCGAACAGAAATAGTGGTCGCAGATCGTGAACGCATCGGCCAGCGCGTAGTGGAACGGAACGTCCGCGCGCAGGAAGTAGCCCATCGTCATGTCGGTCTTGTTCAGCGGCCAGCCATCGAAGCGTCCGCCTGCAATCGCTCCGTGCTGGGAAGCCCAGGAATTGTCGAGATCCGGCAGCAACGCCGCCGAACTGTGCCGTGTGTCGAGGTGAAACGGCAAAATCGGCTCGCGGGGACGCTGCATGCGCGGCTGAAACCAGACCGGCTTGCCGCCCGGCAGCTGCAGTGGGAAGCGATCACCATAGCCACGCACACCCGCCAGATGCCCGAAATAATGATCGAACGAACGGTTCTCCTGCATCAGAATCACGACATGCTCTACGTCGGCGATGCTGCCGGAACGGCGTGTGTCGGGCAGTGCGGCTGCTCGTACCAGGCTGCGATGCATGAATGCCGCGGTGGTCGCGCTGACACCGGATCTGAGAAAATCGCGTCGCTTCATCGATGCGTGTCCTCGATCTGTCTAATGCGCCTGGCCGCCGGCTCGTAGTCGTGCGAGACCGCCCGGCAGAAGAACTTCAGCGCTTCCGAGCGGTTCCTGGCGACGCCGTAGCCCCCGGCGTACGCGCGAGCGAGATCGAACTCCGCCTCGCCGTTCGGCCGACGTGCAAGCTCGCGTAACGTGCGCAAACTCTCGTCCAGGTAATACCTCTGCTTGCTTCGGTTGACCGGCACGAGCGTGGCGCTCGCATATTTCTTCGCCAGCCAGTAATCGGCCCTGCCGAGTTCATAGGGCGCGACCCCGATGCGAAACCAATGAGCGGCGCGAGCTGGATCGCGTCCGACGCCAGTCCCGTTGAGGTAGGCGTCGGCAAGCTGTCGCTGTGCGAATCGATTACCGCGCATTGCCGACCAGCGATACCAGCGGACGGCGCTCCGAACGCTCCGCGGCACACCCAGGCCCGCGGCATAGAGATGCCCCAGCGCAAATCCGGCCCAAGGATCGGCATATCGCCGCACCTCGGACCGCAGTGCGGGGACCGCTCGGTCGTATTGCTTCGCATCCAGCCATCGGATCACCTGAGCTTCTGCCGCCCGCATCGCCGGCCGACGAGCCAGATACCGTCTCATCTCGGTCTTGCACGCGGCGGGTACGGTCGGCGGCGCATGCGCTGCGGCGCGAGCAGCGCCGGGGGACAAGTGCATCAATGCGATCGGCAGGACAGCATGGAATATTCGACCGACCGATCGACCGCAGTGCGTTCGTTGATTGTTCACGCGACGCCTCCGACGCATCGAACGTCCCCTACGAAGAGCCCGGCGGCCGCGAGTCGCCAGATCGGGATGGGCTCTGCGCGAGTATCGCATGCCCGTGTGCCCGCCGATCTCATCGCGTCGACTGGCGAAGAACTTCTTTCCCGCCGACAAGATGGATCGGTAATATTGGCACTCGAAGCCCGCCCATGACGCTGCCGCGACCCGATCTCGACCTCCTGCCCGCGGAACTGCACGATCCGATCGAGCGCTGGTGGGCGCGCGCGGCGGAGGACGAGCGCCTGTCGGCTGCGATCGTCGCCTGCGCGCCGGAGCTGCGCGCCGAACTGCCCCGCGTGATCGCGTGCAGCGAGTTCGCTGGCGCGGCGCTGCTGCGCGATCCCGGGGCCCTCGCGACGCTGGACTGCGACCCGGCCTCGGCCCGGGCGCAGAGCGTCGCCGACGAACAGGCCGTGGGGTCGGCTGCGGATGGCGCCGACGCGCGACGGATCCTGCGGCGCTGGCGCCGGCGCGCGATGTTGCGGATCGCGTGGCACGCGATCACCGGTCGCGACGACGTGGCCGAGACGCTCGACGCCCTGTCCGATCTCGCCGACGGCACGATTCGTGCCGCAGCGGCCGCGAGCGCGCGCTTCCTCGAACCGGCCTTCGGGCGTCCGCGGGACGAGAGCGGCGGGTCTGCGTCCCTGATCGTGGTTGCGATGGGCAAGCTCGGTGGTCGGGAACTCAACTTCTCCTCCGACGTCGACCTGGTGTTCCTCTATTCCGCGAACGGCGAGACCGACGGCCCGCACCGACTCGACAACGCCGAGTACTTCCTGCGCGCGTCGCGCGAGCTCATCGGCCTGCTCGACGCACGCGACGAGGACGGATTCGTGTTCCGCGTGGACACCCGCCTGCGTCCGTTCGGCGCGAGTGGCCCGCTGGTCGTGAGCCTCGGTGGCCTGGAGGACTACCTGCAACAACACGGTCGGGACTGGGAACGGTACGCGTGGATCAAGGCGCGCGCGGTCGTCGGCGCCGAGGCCTATGAGCCGACCTACCGGAACGTCGTCCGGCCCTTCGTCTATCGTCGCTACCTCGACTACGGGGTATTCGACAGCTTGCGCGAGATGAAGGCGCTGATCGCACGTGAGGTCGCGCGGCGCGATCGCGACGAGGATCTGAAGCTCGGCACCGGCGGGATCCGCGAGCTCGAGTTCATCGTCCAATCCCTGCAGCTGGTGCGCGGCGGCAGCGATTCGCGCTTGCAGACCCCGGCACTGCTCGAGGTGCTGCCCGCGCTCGCCGGCTCGAAGCTGCTCGCCGCACGCGCGGTCGCGCAACTCGCGGAGGCGTACCGGGTGCTGCGGCGCGCCGAGAACGCCGTGCAGATGCTCCGCGACGAGCAGACGCACCGACTGCCGGAGTCGCCGATCGACCGTGCGCGGATCGCGCGGCACCTCGGGCATCCCGGTTGGGACGAGGCACTCTCGCAGGTGCAAGCGGCCCGACGCACGGTCGCCACCGAATTCGACGCGCTGGTGTTCGCCGGCAATCGCGGACAGACGGGCGGCACGCCGTCCGGCGCCGCGTTCGCGCTCGACACCCCGCGGCTCGCGGAGGAGATCGCCGCGCGGGGGTTGTCGCCGGCGGCGGTCGGTGAACTCGAGCCGATGCTCGCTGCCTACCGGGATTCGGCCGCGTACCGCAAGCTCGACGAGACCGCTCGCCGGCGCTTGCACGCAATCCTCGATGGTCTGGTCGGGGCCGCCGCCGCACAGTCGCACCCGGCCGCGGTCGTCGGCCGGGTGCTGCGGATCCTGGAGACGATCGGCGCGCGTTCGTCCTACCTCGCGCTGCTGAAGGAGCGTCCACAAGCGCTCGCGCGCTTGATCGACGTGTGCGCGCTGAGCGGCTTCCTCGCCCGGCAGGTCGCCGAGTTTCCGCTGCTGCTCGACGAGCTGATCGACCCCAAGCTGTTCGAGGAGCAGCCGACGCGGGAGACCCTTGCGCGGGAGCTCGCGGCGATCGCAGCGGGGCCGGCGAGCGACGACCCGGAACGGTCGGTCGAGGCGTTGCGACAGTTCCAGAAGACGGCGATCTTCTCGGTCGCGCTCGCGGACCTGACCGGTCGAATGCCCTTGATGAACGTCAGCGACCGGTTGACCGACATCGCCGAACTCATCGTCGATCGCTGCCTGCGGCTCGCGTGGCAGCAGATCACCGCGGTCTACGGCGTGCCTCATTGCGGGGAGCACGAGTCGGCACTGCGACCCGCGAACGTCGCGGTCGTCGGCTACGGCAAACTCGGCGGCATCGAACTCGGCTACGGCTCGGATCTCGACCTCGTGTTCCTGCACGATTCCGCGGGCGAGATCCAGCTGACGCGCGGCGCACGGTCGATCGACAACGGCGTGTTCTTCCTCAGGCTCGGGCAACGGATCGTGCACCTGTTGACGATGCACTCGTCGGCCGGGCGGCTCTACGAGGTCGACATGCGCTTGCGACCGAACGGCAAGGGCGGATTCCTGATCACCGGGATCGACGCGTTCGAGCGCTATCAGTTGCGCGACGCGTGGACCTGGGAGCACCAGGCGCTGCTGCGTGCGCGCGCGGTCGCGGGCGACGCCGCGCTCTGCGCGCGCTTCGAAGGGGTGCGTCGTCGCGTGCTCGGCACCGCGGTCCATCGCGAGACCTTGCGTGCCGACGTCGCCGAGATGCGCGCGCGGATGCGTCATGAGCTGTCGCGCGCGGGAGCCGGGGAGTTCGACATCAAGCAGGACGCGGGCGGCATCGCCGACATCGAGTTCCTCGTGCAGTACTGGGTGCTCGAGGCCGCGTCGCGCCTGCCGCAGCTGCTCGAGCACAGCGACAACGTGCGCCAGCTCGAGGCGCTCGCTCGCCACGGCGTGATCGACCTCGAGACCGCGGCGTTCCTCACCGATACCTACCGAAGGTACCGCGGCGTGCTGCATCACGCCTCGCTCGAAGGGGACGATGCGCGCGTCTTCGACGCCGCGCCGTACGCGGCCGAGCGGGGGCACGTCGAGCGCCTCTGGGCGCGAACCTTCGGGTAGGCCGCGGCGCATTGCGGTCCGCCGCCCGCGCGCGCAAAATCGCGGTCCGGACCGTTCGGCAGACGACGTGGAGAGCAAGCGATGTCGGCGATGATCGCGGAGGAATCGAAGCACCGGCTGATCCAGCCGAACGCGGAGCACCGATACACGGTCACCGCAGCGGACCTGCCGCTGTCGTGCCCGATGCCGGGGATGTCGCTGTGGAATTCCCACCCGCGCGTGTACCTCGCGATCGAGGCGACCGGGTGGGCGAAGTGCCCGTACTGTGGCGCCGAATACACGCTCGACCGGGGTCCGGCGCACTGAGACGCGGCACCTCCCGCCGCTCCCGGTGAGGGGTCCGCGGCCAGCTAGCCGCGGACGCCGTCGCCGCGGTAGTCCCGATAGGACTTCTCCTCGACCAGCGCCGAACCGAGCCGCGTGTTGATGCGTCGCTTGATCGCGGCGCGCTCGTCGTTCTCGAAATAGACGGACCGGGCGAGCTCGATGAACTCCCGGTCGAATGCTTGCGCGCGTTCCTTCGCACGGATGTCGTCCTCGATGCGCCACAGGCGCTCGTTCACCGCGTACAGCGCGGCCTGATCCGCCGCGACGTCGGTCTGCCCGTAGTCCGATGCCGTCCAGGCACGTCGCAGCTCGTCGAGCTCGTGGCGCACGTTCGCGAGCTTGCCCGGGTCGGCCATGCGTGCCGACTTGATCTCGAGGATCGTGATCTTGTCGATCAGTTCGCCGGGCGACACCGGCACCGAAATCGGGTTCATCCGCGCTCCGCGCATCGGGTAGGAAAGCCCGGGATTCTAGCGAAAAAGGCGGCCTTCGTGATGCTAGACTCGAACCCCGTGCCGCTGTCCGAGGGGGAGTCGAACATCATCAGGGGATCCGGCCGGCGCATCGTGACCGCCGCGGGTGCGATGCTCGCCGACGAGGCGAATGCGCCGGAGTGGGCGAAGGCGGCGGCCGATGCGATCTTCGATCCGCAGCAGTGGTCGCGCCGCGCGACCGCGGTCCCGGCGGCGCGCGGTCGCGGCGCGACCTGGTTCGTCGGCGACGAGAGCCGCTCCTGGGTGTTGCGTCACTATCGCCGCGGCGGGTTCGTCGCGCGCTTCCTCGCGGATCGGTACCTGTGGACCGGCGAGGACCGCGTGCGCGCGTTCGCCGAGTGGCGACTCCTCGATCGGCTGTGGCGACGCGGGCTGCCCGTGCCGCGACCGGTCGCGGCTCGCTACCGGCGCGAGGGTCCGTTCTACCGCTGCGACCTGATCACCGCCCGGATCCCGGATGCGCGACCGCTCAGCGAGCGGCTGACCGACGGAGAACTCCCGCCCGCGCTGTGGAGCGCGCTCGGCGCCGCGATCGCAAGGTTGCACCGTGAAGGGGTGGATCACGCGGATCTGAACGCGCACAACGTGCTCGTCGACGGCGCGGGCCACGTCAGTTTCATCGACTTCGACCGCGGCCGCGTGCTCGCGGACGGGCGCTGGACGCTGCGCAACCTGCGGCGCTTGCGGCGTTCGCTGCGCAAGATCGGGGCGGATCGCGTGCTGCGGGAATTCGACGCCGGCTGGCGCGCCCTCCTCGGCGCGTATGCGTCGGAGCGCGCCGCCGCGCGGCCGGCGGACGGCTGATCGAGATTCGGACGATGCGACCGGTCTACCGCGTGCTGATCCGGATCCTCGCCCCGCTCGCCGCCGCGGTCACGCTGTTGCGGGCGATTCGCGACCCGGCCTACCGCTCGGGATTCGCCGAGCGTTTCGGCCTCGGGCCGCCGCGCGCCGCGGGCGCTGCGATCTGGTTGCACGCGGTGTCGCTCGGGGAGGTCGCGGCGGCCGTCCCGCTGGTGCGCGCGCTGCGCGAACGGCACCCGGGGTACGGCCTCGTGATCACGACCGCGACACCGACCGGACGGGCGAAGGCGCGCAGTTCCTTCGGCGACGGCGCCGACGTGCGCTATCTGCCCTACGACACGCCGCGCGCCGTCGCGCGCTTCCTCGATCGCGTGCGCCCGACGCTCGGCGTGATCATGGAGACCGAACTCTGGCCGACCTTGTTCGAGGCGTGCTCGCGCCGCAGGATCCCGCTGGTGCTCGCGAGCGCGCGGCTCTCCGCCCGATCCGTCGCGCGTTACCGACGCGGCGGCGCGCTGATTCGCGACCTGTTCGGCCCCGGCGTCGCGATCGCCGCGCAGAGCGAGGCCGACGCGGAGCGATTTCGCCAGATCGGCGCGGATCCGGCACGAACCTGCGTCCTCGGGAACGTGAAATTCGATCTCGAGATCGATCCGGACCTGCCCTCCCGAGCGAGCGCTCTGCGAGCCGGCGATCTCGGGGCGCGCCCGATCTGGGTCGCGGGCAGCACCCATGCCGGCGAGGAGCAGGCGGTGCTCGATGCGCACCGTGAGCTGCTGCGCACCGTGCCGGACGCCCTGCTGGTCCTCGCGCCACGGCATCCGCCGCGCTTCGATGCGGTCGCTGCGCTCCTGGATGCCGCCGGCTGGCGCTACGTGCGGCGCAGCCGCGACGGACCGGCGGCGTCCTCGGTTCCCGTGCTGCTGCTCGACACGATCGGTGAACTCGCTCTGTACTACGCCGCGGCGGACGCCGCGTTCGTCGGCGGGAGCCTCGTTCCGGTCGGCGGCCACAACCTGCTCGAGCCCGCGGCGGTCGGCGTGCCGGTGCTGACCGGGCCGTCGATCGACAATGGACGGGAGGTCGCGGCGCTCCTGACCACGGCCGGCGCCGCACGAATCGTCGCCGATTCGGTCGAACTCGCGGCACAGCTCGCCCGATGGCTCACGGATCCGGCGGAGCGCACGCGCATCGGCGCGATCGGACGCCGGACGGTTGCGATGCAGCGCGGCAGCGTCGCGCGGCTGGTCGAGTGGCTGGATCCCTGGTTGGATCCGGGCCACGGCGACCGCCCGATCCCTCGTCAATAGCGAGGGATCGACGGATCCACGCGGATCGACCAGGCGTCGATCCCGCCGGTCAGATTGAGCACGGCCGCGAATCCGCGACGCGCGAGAAAGTGCGCGACCGCGAGGCTGCGAACGCCCGCGTGGCAGATCACGACCGTGACCGCGTTCGGATCGAGCTCGCCGACGCGATCGGCGATCTGGCCCATCGGGATCCGATGATGCTCGCAGGGCACGGACGCGAACGCGGTTTCCCAGGGTTCGCGTACGTCGACGAGCACGATCGGCTCGCCGCGCCCGCGACGTTCGAGGACTTCCTCCGGCGTGATGCCGGTAACCATCAAAACACGAACTTTTCCGCTGCGGGCGCACCGATCAACGGATCGATCACCGTCTCGAACAGGCTCTCGCGGACCCACTCGTCGGTCCCGACCCGCCGTACCAGGATCGCTTCCATCACCGGTGCCGTCCCGACGATCGCGAACAGGCGACCGCCGATCGCGAGTGCGCGCTCGAACCGCGCGTCGTATCGCGGCATCGATCCGGTCAGCGCGATCACGTCGTACTCGCCGAGCGTTTCCGGCGAGAACGCGTCGCGCACCGCGAGCGCGATCGGGGCGAGCGGCAGCGCCGCGAGCGTCGTGCGCGCCTGATCGATGAACTGCGGATGGATGTCGATCGATCGGGTTCTTGCGGCGAGCCTGGACAGGCAGGCGGCCAAATAGCCCGTGCCCGTGCCGACCTCGAGCGCCGAGTCCGCCGGCGTCACCTCGAGCGCCTGCAGGATCCGGCCGTGGAGCTTCGGCGCGAGCATCGTCTGGCCGAGGCCGATCGGGATCGGTGCGTCCGCGAACGCGACGGCGCGGTACGCCGCCGGCACGAACGCTTCGCGCGGAATCGCGGCGATCGCATCGAGCACCCGCGCGTCGAGCACGTCCCAGGTGCGGATCTGTTGATCGACCATCTGTCGTCGGGCGGCTCGGGTATCCATCGGTGTCTCGCTCGCTGCAAATAAAGGCTTCGATGACGCTGATTATGGTCAATTTACGCAAGCGGCGCCACGGCCTGCGCTATCCTCTGGGACACGATGATTCCAGGGGTGATCCACGACTCGGGGCGAGATAGCGCCAGGGACAGGAGTCATCGAGCGCGAGGGATGAATTGAGCTCATCGTCTAGCTGGTTGTGGCTCGCGAGCACGGCGCTCCTCGCCGTGTGGCTCGGGGTCCTGCACGCGCGCCGCCGGCGCGAGGCCCGGGCGATCGAAGCCATCTCCCGCCGGATCCGCCGGATGACCCAGGATGCCGAGCCCTCCGCCCGGGTGCCGGTCGAAGGCCACGGCGCCCGCGTCGAGGAACTCGGCGGGGCGGTGAACCAGCTGCTCGAGAACCTGGAGCGTCGCGGCGCGCGCTCGCACGATCGCGAACAGCTCTTCCAGCGGCTGGTCGAGTCCGTGCACGAAGCGGTCGTCGTCACCCGCGAACGCATCTTGTTCGCGAATCCACGGTTCCTGGCGCTGCTCGGCACCGGCCGCGACCAGGTGATCGGCCAGCCGCTCGCGAATTTCGTCGCGCCGGAGTACGTGGAACTCGTCCAGCAGAACCTCGAGCGCCGGCTGGACGGGCAGCCGGCGGCGGAGCGCTACGAAGTGGAGCTGATCGGCGCCCAGGGCCAGGTCACCCGCGTCGAGCTGTCGAGCGCGCTGATCGACAACGCCGGCGAACCGGTGCTGTTGCTGACCGCGATCGAGATGCTGCCCGAGGACCGGAACGAGGCGCCGCGCCCGCGGGCGCTCGCGACCCTCGACGCGATGGGGCAGGCGGTCCTCACGGTCGACGCGGAGGGCCGGATCGACTACGCGAACCAGGCGGCCGCCCAACTGCTCGGTGCGCCCGCGGATGATCTCCTCGGCAAGTCCCTGGCGGATGCGGCGACGCTGGTCGAGGAGACGGACCGGCAGGCGATCACCGATCCGGTGCGCAAGGTGCTCGCGACCGGACAGCGTCTCGCGGTCGGCAAGCGCACGGTGCTCGTACCGGCGAGCGGCGCCGCGGAGCGCTCGGTCGAGATCAGCGTCGCACCGCTGCAGGGCGATGCCGGGGATACCGCCGGAGCGGTGATCGTGCTGCACGACGCGAGCGAATGGCGGGGCCTCACCCGGCAAATGAGCTACCAGGCCAGCCACGACGCGCTCACCGGTCTCGTGAACCGCCGCGAGTTCGAACGGCGGCTGCAGGAGGCGATCGATTCGGCGCGCCAGGGCGACGTCGCACATGCCCTCGCATACCTCGATCTCGATCGCTTCAAGGTCGTCAACGACACGTGCGGGCACTCGGCCGGCGACAACCTGCTGCGCGAGGTCGCCGCATTGATCAAGGATGCGGTGCGCGATTCCGATACCGTCGGCCGGATCGGCGGCGACGAGTTCGCGCTGCTGCTCACCGGCTGTCCGCTCGACAAGGCGCGGCAGATCGCCGACGACGTCGTGCGCTCGGTGAACGACTACCGTTTCGTTCGGCGCGACAAGATCTTCAACATCGGCGTGAGCGTCGGTCTGGTCGAGATCGGCCGCGACGCGACGACGATCGAGGATGCGCTCAACGCTGCCGATTCGGCGTGCTACATCGCGAAGAAGCAGGGGGGCGTGAAAGTCCACGTCTATTCCGCGCGCGAGGAGGCCTCCGCCCGCCAGAGCGGCGAGATCCAATGGCTCCAGGTGCTGCAGAATGCGCTGCGCAACGACTCGTTCGAGCTCTATTTCCAGCCGATCGTGCACGCGCAGCGGGACGGCGTGCGCGGACCCGCGCTCGAGGTGCTGTTGCGCTTGCGCCCGGGCGGCAAGACGAACGCGCAGCCCGCGGAGTTCATCCGCGCGGCCGAACGGTATCGCTTGATGCCTCACGTCGATCGCTGGGTGGTGCAGGCGGTGTTGTCCGCGCTCGGCCGCGGCGCGCTGCGGCTACCGCCGGGGCGGAGCGTTGCGATCAACGTCGCCGGCCAGACCCTCGGCGACGCCAGCTTCCTCGAATTCGTCGTCGACTGCTTCGATCATACCGGCGCGGTGCCGGGGGACCTGTGCTTCGAGGTCACCGAGAGCTCCGTCGTCGCGAACCTCGACCATGCTCGCCGCTTCGTCGAGGTGCTGCACGGGATGGGCTGCGAGTTCGCGCTCGACGACTTCGGTAGCGGCCTGAGCTCGTTCGCGAACCTGCGGACGCTGCCGATGGACTATCTGAAGATCGACGGGTCGTTCATTCGCAATCTGGCGGACGACGCGGTCAATCAAGCGATGGTCGCCGCGATGGTCGACCTGTCGCGGACGCTCAATTTCCGGGTCGTCGCGGAACAGGTCGAGGATCAGGGCTCGCTCGAGGCGGTCAAGCGGATGGGGATCGACTTCGTCCAGGGCTTCGCGATCGGGCGACCCCAGCCGCTCGCAATGGCGCCGACGCCGGGCTGATCGGCGCCATAACCGGCCGGCAGTTCCCCATAACCACTGGCTATTGTGCAAGCCGCCTAGCCAAGAGGGAAAATCCCTGCTTTCATCACATGCGCTGCCGCCGAAGGCGCGGCGCCACGAGGTGCACCATGCAGATTTTCGAGGACAACACCCGATCCATCGGCCGCACGCCGCTCGTGCGCATCAACCGTTTGACCGCGGGCGCGGGCGCGACGGTCCTGGCGAAGATCGAGGGACGCAACCCCGCCTATTCGGTCAAGTGCCGGATCGGCGCCGCGATGGTCTGGGACGCGGAGGCGCGCGGCGTGCTGAAGCCCGGGATGTCGATCGTGGAGGCGACCAGCGGCAATACCGGCATCGCACTCGCGTTCGCGGCCGCGGCTCGCGGCTACGGGTGCGTGCTCACGATGCCCGAGACGATGAGCATGGAGCGGCGCAAGGTCCTGGTCGCGCTCGGCGCACGCCTGATCCTGACGCCCGGCGCGAAGGGGATGAAGGGGGCGATCGCGAAGGCGGAGGAACTCGCGGCAGCGGATCCACAGAAATACCTGTTGATGCGACAATTCGACAATCCTGCGAATCCGGGCATCCACGAGACGACGACCGGTCCGGAGATCTGGGACGACACCGACGGGCAGATCGACGTGCTGGTGTCCGGCGTCGGCACCGGCGGGACGTTGACCGGCGTGTCGCGGTACATCAAGAAGACGCGCGGCAAGCCGATCGCCACGGTCGCCGTGGAGCCGGCGCTGTCGCCGGTGATCAGCCAGACGCTCGCGGGCCAGCCGCTGACGCCTGCATCGCACAAGATCCAGGGCCTCGGCGCCGGCTTCATTCCTCGCAACCTGGATCTCACGCTCGTCGACCGCGCCGAGCTGGTCAGTAACGAGGACGCGATCGCGATCGCCCGCCGTCTCGCCCGCGAGGAGGGGATTCTGTGCGGGATCTCCTGCGGTGCTGCGATGGCGGTCGCGCTGCGGCTCGCTCAAGAGCCGGCGCAGCGCGGCAAGACGATCGTCGCAATCCTCCCCGACGCGGGCGAGCGGTACCTGTCGGGCGCGCTGTTCGAAGGCTTGTTCGACGAGGTCGAGAAGATGCAGGCGGTCGGCTGATCGGAGCGCGGCGGCAATGACGGACCCGGACCCCCCCGAGGCGGCTCGGCGGCGCGTGACCGAGGCGCTATCGCGCGCGTTTCGCGACGATCCGCGCGCGGTCTGCGTCTCGAAGCACTATCTGCCGTCGCGCGCGGCGATCGTGGAGATCCTGAAGACGATCCTCGATCTGCTGTATCCGGGATACTTCGGGCCCCGGGGGTCGGATCACGAGAACCTCGGGATGCGCATCGAGGAGATCCTCGCACGACTCGCGCCAATGCTCGAGCGGGAGATCGAGCAGTGCCTGTGCTACGGGCGCGAGCGCGACGCCGGCGACGGCGAGGCGCCGCCGGGCGGTGAGTGCGCGCCCCGCGCCCGGCAGCTGACCCAGGCGTTCCTGGCGAGGCTGCCGGCGATCCGCGGGATGCTGGTCCGTGACGTGCAAGCCGCGTACGACGGCGATCCGGCGGCGACGAGCCTCGACGAGATCATCCTCGCATATCCCGGGGTGCTCGCCGTCAGCGTGTACCGGATCGCCCACGAGCTGCACACGCTCGGGGTCCCGATGATCGCGCGGATCATGACCGAATGGGCGCATTCGCGTACCGGATGCGACATCCATCCCGGCGCGCGCATCGGTCCGGAGTTCTTCATCGATCACGCGACCGGGGTGGTGATCGGCGAGACCACCGAGATCGGCGCGCGCGTGAAGCTCTATCAAGGCGTCACGCTCGGCGCGCTCTCGTTCCCGCGCGACGCAGACGGCCAGATCATCCGCGGCCGCAAGCGCCATCCGACGGTCGAGGACGGGGTGACGCTCTATGCGAACGCGACCGTGCTCGGCGGCGGTACGGTGGTCGGCACGGACAGCGTGATCGGCGGCTCGGTGTTCCTCGCGCACAGCGTGCCGCCGCGTTCGCGCGTGTCGCTGAAGGAGCCGGAGTTGCGGGTCGCGGTTCGCGACCCGGTGTTGCCGTTGGACGCAGCGTTCTTCGACATTTGAGACGCGGCGTCCGCGATCGCGGACGACCGATCCGGGACCGGCGGAGGCGGCACGGGACGTTCCGTCCCGTGCCGTGTCCCCGAGCCCCGCGCGGGGCGGATCAGAACATCCGGCCGAGCAGCGGGACGAGCAGCAGCGCGACGATGTTGATGATCTTGATCAGCGGATTGATCGCCGGGCCCGCGGTGTCCTTGTACGGATCGCCGACGGTGTCGCCGGTGACCGCCGCCTT